>NZ_JBHWZJ010000122.1:0-18463 GCF_042728415.1 Streptomyces sp. NPDC060198
GGCCACGGCCGCCCGTACGGCGGGGGCGTCGGGCTCCTCGACCGTCGTGCCCGTGTTGTCGTACATTAAATAGGACATGCCACAAATTAGCACAACCCGACCGCCGGCCGGGGGCACCGGCCCGGCGGACGCGAGGGGTGGTCCCCGAAGTGGTGAGCGTGATCCCCGAGGGACAGCCCCTTACCTGCCCCGTCCCCGCTTGGCCTCCATGGCGGACCGGCCCTCCGCTCCTCTGCGCTTCCACTCACGCAGCATCTCGGTACGGACACGGGCGTCGGTCTTGGCGACGATCCGCTGGTTCTCGCGCAGGAGCTTGCGGTAGCTGTCGAGCCGCCGGACGGAGAGCGACCCGTCCTCGATGGCTGCGGCCACCGCGCAGCCGGGCTCGGAGGCGTGGGCGCAGTCGTGGAAGCGGCAGTTTCCGGCCAGCTCCTCGATCTCCGAGAAGACCTGGCCGACGCCCGCCTCCGCGTCCCAGAGTCCGACCCCGCGCAGCCCGGGGGTGTCGATGAGGACGCCGCCGTTCGGCAGGACCAGCAGATTCCGGGTCGTGGTGGTGTGACGTCCCTTCCCGTCGACGTCACGGGTGGCCATCACCTCCATCACGTCCTCGCCGAGCAGGGTGTTGGCGAGGGTCGACTTGCCCGCGCCTGAGATGCCGATGAGCACGCTCGTACCGCTGGAGACGAGGGCGGTGAAGACGTCGACGCCCTCGCCGGTGTGCGAGCTGACGGTGAGGACCTGCGCGCCGGGGGCGACGGCGGCGACGTCCTCGGTGAGGTGCGCGAGCGTGGCCGCGTCCGGCACCAGATCCGCCTTGGTGAGGACGACCACCGTCTCGGGCTGTCCGGCGGCATCCGCCGCACCGCCCAGCAGGGCGTCGCCGCCGGAACTGGAGAGGGCGAGCGCGAGGAAGCGTTCGAGCCGCCCGAGGTCGAGTTCGACCGCGAGAGAGACGCAGATGACGATGTGGTCGATGTTGGTGGCGAGCACCTGGCCCTCGGAACGCTGCGAGGAGGTCGACCGTACGAAGGCCGTACGCCGCGGCAGCAGCGTACGGACGAACCGCGGGTCACCGTCGGGATCGACGGCCACCCAGTCCCCGGTGCAGACGATCCGCATCGGGTCGCGGGGCACGACGAACGCGGTGTCCGCCCGCAGGGTGCCAAAGGGGGTGATCACGTCGCACTGGCCCCGGTCCACCCGCACCACGCGACCGGGCAGGAGACCCTGCGCGGCGTACGGGGCGAAGGCGGCGGCCCAGTCGTCGTCCCAGCCGTAGGGCGTGAGGGGGTGCGACGGGGCCGGGAGGCCGGAGAGAGCGGTGGGAGAGGGGAAAGACAAGGGGAAACCCTTCACAGGGTGGCCCCGGCAGCGCGTCGCGCTCAGCGAGATGAAGGTCAGCCGGTGGCCACAGGGGGGAGAACAGTGCTCGTCCGATTGCGGGCAGCGCCCGTCGCCATGACAGTCATCAATGTCCTCACCTCCTGGTCCCTCGGCGGTGGTCGTCCGCCGGCTCCGTCCCGTGCGGTATCGCAGGGGAACGGTGTCCACCCTAGCCAGTCGCCCCCGGCGGCCGTCAACGGATTTTCCGGGAGCCCCGTACACGGCCGGACGCGGCTTTGCGGGCTTCCGTGGCCGCACGTCGGCATTACCCGCAGATCTCCCTCTTTCAGGTGATAGGCATGCACAACACCCGGTCCGCCACGGTTAGGGTGCCGAGCATGACCTCACCCCAGACATCCATCCACCCCTACTCACCTGCCCAGTTGGGCTCCCAGATCGTGATCGGCTGGAGCGGCCGGCATCCCGAGGGCGGGCCCGATGTGGCCTTCCTCCTGACCTACTCCCTCGGAGACGGGCAGGACGGCCCGGTGGCCGGCCAGGCCGCCATGCGGACGGCGCTCGAACGCGCCGGACTCCAGGTCGGCGGCGGAGTCGTCGACACGGCCGAGAAGTCCGGCGTCCAGGTCAAACTCCTCGTCCAGTCCGGGCAGGCGGTCCTGACGCTTCCTCATTTCACGGCGCAGTACCCGGCGCCCACCGAGTGGCTGGCCGCCGCCAGGGACCGGGGCCAGGTGTACGGCATGTTCGCGACGCGTCCGTGGCCCGAGGCGGTGCCCGGCCGGCCGGTGTCCGAGGACCAGTTGCGGGCGTTCGCCGCGAATCCCGACATCGTCGCCACCTCGGCCCACTGCATGATGCCGGTGCGCGCGCTCGGCTGACCCTGCCCGGCCTCTCCACGAAAACGACGATGTCCACCATCCCCGTGGGGTGGTGGACATCATCATGAGCGGTGGCTCACCCGCGGGTGCGGGCGGCGGCGGGGAGATTCCCGCCGACCGCCCGGCCGCGCGCGGGTCAGTTGTTGCCGGCGCCGTTGCCCGAGAGGACCGGGATGTCGTCCAGGACGTGCGACAGCGGCTCGTCGCCCTTCGCCTGCGTGGAGTTGTCCGCGCACTGCTGGTTCTGCGGGTTGGCCAGGACGTTGACGTCCTGGACCGTGATCGGGATGAGCCCGATCAGCGAGCCCACGTTGGCCTTGACCGGAACACCGAGGCACAGGTCGTTCAGCGTGCCCTGGATGAGCTGGTTCTGGGGGCTGAAGGCACCGTTGGTCTCGCTGTTGCCGACCTCCGACTCGGCGCCGTTCCCGTTGACCGTCGTGGTGCCGCCGTCGTTGCCGATCGCCAGGGCCATCGGGGCCGCGGCGACGGACAGACCGATCAGGGACACGGCCATTGCCGCGCCGGTCATCATCTTCTTCATCACGCTTCACCTTTCGGAGCGTTCCGTTGTGGAACGTATTGATCAACCCTCTGCGGAAGATTCGGTTGCGCAGCACCACTCAAATGGGTTCGATCTGGCGTGAAATAGACGCCAATGGCTTACCTTCCAGGCGTTTTATGGTGATTTCGAGCCGCCGGTACCCGGTAGCCCGAGACCGCGGTGACGGGCTCCGCCGGTCCGGGAACGCGGTTCGCCGCCTGCCACTCGGCCAACAGCCGGTCGAAGATGGGGGTGTCGCTCTCCGCGGGCCGCTGCCCGTGCGGCGGATTCTGACTGTCGTACTGGTCCATGGAGGACCCCTACCCGCACCCGGCCTTCGCGGCAGCCCACGCTGCGGCATCCGGCCCAACAGCCTGACCGACAGCCGGACCGACAGCGGTATCGGCGAGAAACGACCGCGGCCCGGACACGACGAAGGGCCTGCCCCGCCGGACGGCCGAAAGATCGGTCGTGCGACGGAACAGGCCCCGCGCTCAATCCAGCGCCGGTGAACGGGACGGCCTCGGGTGCGGGACGCGCGTCCTCGCGGCGTCACGCCCGCACCCGTGGGTGTCAGCTGTTGCCGGTGCCGTTGCCCGAGAGGATCGGGATACCGTCCAGGATGTGCGACAGCGCCTCGTCGCCCTTCGCCTGGGTGGAGTTCTCGGTGCACTGCTGGTTCTGCGGCGAGGACAGCACGTTGATGTCCTGGACCGTGATCGGGACCAGTCCGATGAGCGAACCGAGGTTGGCCTTGGCCGGCAGGGCGATGCAGGGCTTGTTCAGCGAGCCCTGGATGAGCGCGAACTGCGGGCTCCAGTCGCCGTGGGTGGCGGAGTTGCCGTAGGACTGCACGGCACCGTTGCCGTTGACGGACGTGGTGCCGCCGTCGTTGCCGATGGCCATCGCGGAGGGCGCGAAGGCGGCGGAGACGCCGACGACGGAGGCCGCGACGGCAGCGGAGGCCATAATCTTCTTGAACATGGAAATGCCCTTCTTGAAATGTCTACGAGCCCGCCTGTCCGGAGCGACCTGATCAACTCTCGGGTGCGGGATTGGTTGCGGCGGTTCACTCAAATGGTGCTGCGGCCGCGGAAGTCGGCGCTCGGCACGGACCGGTCCGACGCATCGGCGCCTTCCACAGGCGGGACCTGCGGAAAGGCGTGGACGGGCTGAGCGACCGTTCGTCAGCCGCCGAGCGAAAGCCCGCCGAGGAGCGGCGTCGCACCCTTGGCGGCACTCTTCGCCTCACCGGCGAGCTTGCCGACGGTGCCGTCCTTCTTCATGGTCTCCGTCGCGCCTTCCACCGTGCCGCCGAGTGCGTCGACGACCTGCGGAGTGTTGTCCATGACCTGGTTGAGGCCGGTGTCGAGACTGAAGACGGGGGCCGTGGAGGTTTCCGCGGCGGCTTCCGCGACGGCGAACGCGGGGGCGGCCGTTCCGAGGGCGACCACCGAACCGGCAAGGAGCGCGGCAGTCTTCGCGTACTTCACTTTCAGCTTCCCTTCCGGAGCAGCAGCCGTGTCGGCCCTTCAGGGCGACCTCACACAAGCCTTCCGTGGCTGTGACTCCTGCCGCTCGCACCAGGACAACGAGCCCGGGACGGCCCCGGAAACTGCGTGCGGGCGGAATTCTTCCCGACGCCCCCGACTCCCGGGACATACCGCCGCTCACGGACCGGCAGGATTTTTCCGGTAAATTCTTTCCGGTAAAGGCGAAGGCCCCGGGTCACCGAAGCGATCCGGGGCCGACCATGGATGAGCTCGCTCACCCGGGCCTATTTCAGGCGTTGACGCAGGTGTTGCCGAAGGCCGGGTTCAGCAGGCCGATCACGTTGATCGTGTTGCCGCAGAGGTTGATCGGAATGTGGACCGGGACCTGGATGACGTTCCCGGAGATAACACCCGGGGAACCGGCGGCGACGCCCTCGGCGCCGGCATCGGCCATGGCGGGGGCAGCGGCACCCAGCGCCATCAGGGTTCCGGCGGCGACGGCGGCAACCTTGGTGTACTTCATTTTCATCCCTTTCTCGCGGCGGAGGCCGAGGCGGTCACGTACTTCGTGCCGCACGAGCGTTCTGAAAGACCGCTCGCAACTCCGACGCTTTCCTTCATAACGAGGAGCGGGCGGAATCGAAACTCCCTCAGGGAGATTCTCCGGAAATCCACCCGCATGGTGTGATGATCCGACGGCCACCAGTGTCGCGACAGGCACGCGGACACAGGCGGGCCGCCGCGCACTGCCGAAGAACGGCAGCGGACGGGCCCGGGCCGCACGGGGAGGAAGGCCGTCGGCCCGGGCCCTCCGGCGTGCGTTTGATCAGTTGTTGCCGGTGCCGTTGCCGGAGAGGATCGGGATGTCGTCCAGGATGTGCGACAGCGCCTCGTCGCCCTTCGCCTGGGTCGAGTTCTCCGTGCACTGCTGGTTCTGCGGCGAGGACAGCACGTTGACGTCCTGGACCGAGATCGGGATGGCCCCGATGAGCGAACCGAGGTTGGCCTTGAGCGGCAGACCGACACAGGGCTTGTTGAGCGACCCCTGGACCAGACCGAACTGCGGGCTCCAGTCGCCGTTCGTCTCGGCGTTGCCGTAGGAGTGAGTGGCTCCGTTGCCGTTGACCGAAGTGGTGCCGCCGTCGTTGCCGATGGCCATGGCCTGCGTGGCCCCGAGACCGAGGATGGATGCGGCGACGGCACCCGTCGCCAGAACCTTCTTGATCACGATTAACCCTTCTCGTACTCGTTGCCCCGTGGAGGGGAGCGGCCTGATCAACTCGCCGCCCGCCGTTTGGTTCTCCGCGTTCACCCGATTGCCGGGGAGCCCCTTGGCCCACCTGGTAAAACGCGGAGATTCACGCCCGTCCGAGTGGGCATCCGACCGCACGTACGAGACTTCTGCGGGCCCGCCGGAGCCTCCCCCTCAGGCACTCACCGGACCGAAGATCCTCCCGGGCCTTCCCGCATTCCGGCACGGCGGACAAATTGCACTATTTGCTGCCCTGCTCGGCATACGGAATTACGCCGCGGAGAGCCCTCTCCCGCAAGGGCCGCAGGGGGCGGACTCTCGCCGAACGGGCGCAGCACAAGGGTTGGTTGAGGCAACTACTTATCAGACAGAGCGTCATTTCGCGTATTCACGAGTAATCCGTACGAGTGATTGAGAATTTTCCAGAACTTCCCGAGTTTCCATCACGGTCCCGCTTCGTTAGGGCTGTTATCCAGCGCACACGTGGGACGTCCGTCCGCCAAGGTCTCCGGCCCCGGTCGCACAGTGGCACCCGCCCGGTCATACCTCGGGCGCGACCAGTTGTACGGAAATTTCCAAGGAAGAGCAGGAAATGCGACAGGTTCTGAAGAAAAGCACGTTGCTCATCGCCGCCGCCTCGGGGCTCCTCTCCGTAGCCGGTGGGCAGGCGTTCGCGGACGCCGACGCGTCCGGCGCGGCGGTCGGCTCCCCGGGGGTGGGCTCCGGAAACGTGGCCCAGGTCCCCGTCCACATCCCGGTCAATCTGTGCGGCAACACGGTGAACGTCATCGCGCTGCTCAACCCGGCGTTCGGCAACACCTGCGCCAACACGAGCACGCCCGACGTCCCGCCTGTTCAGCCCCCGGTCCAGCCGCCTGTTCAGCCCCCGGTCCAGCCGCCTGTTCAGCCCCCGGTGGACCCGCCGGTCGAGCCGCCTGTTCAGCCCCCGGTGGACCCGCCGGTCGAGCCGCCTGTTCAGCCCCCGGTGGACCCGCCGGTCGAGCCCCCGGTCGAGCCGCCGGTTCAGCCGCCGGTCGAGCCGCCTGTTCAGCCGCCGGTCGAGCCCCCGGTGGACGTCCCTCCGACCGACGTGCCGCCTACCGACGTCCCGCCCGTCGACGTACCTCCGACCGACGTCCCGCCCGTCGACACCCCCGTGGCGCCGACTCCGCCGGAGCTGGCCGAGACCGGTGCGGCCGAGACCGGTCTGGCCGCGGGTGCGAGCGCCGCGATGCTGCTCGGCGGGGTGCTGCTGATGCGCCGCGCCCGGGACGCACGCAACTGACGTACGCGGACACCGAGGCCCGGCCGGGGAGCGAGCGCTTCCCGGCCGGGCCTTTTGCTGTTCCGGGAGCCCGGCCCCGAGAAAGAGGTAAGCGTCGACACCCCTGCTTCACCTGCGGTTTCCCGCCAGTGGTCGTGCCCGCTCGCGGTGGTGACACCCCTTCCGGTATCGCCGGCGGGCGGTGCGCCCCGTCAGACGGCGACCCGCTCGAAGATCGCGGCGAGTCCCTGCCCGCCACCGACGCACATGGTCTCCAGGCCGTAGCGGGCGCCGCTGCGGTGCATCTCCCTGCTGAGGGTGGCCAGGATGCGGGCGCCAGTGGCGCCGACGGGGTGACCGAGGGAGATGCCGGAGCCGTTGACGTTGATCCGTTGCTCGTGGTCCTTCTCACCGAGGCCCAACTCGCGGGTGCAGGCGAGGACCTGGGCGGCGAACGCCTCGTTGATCTCGATGAGGTCGAGGTCGGCGAGGGTGAGTCCGGCACGCTCCAGCGCCGTCCGGGTGGCGGGAACCGGACCGATACCCATGGTGGCGGCGGGAACACCGGCGCGCGCGAAGGAGACCAGCCTCACCAGCGGCGTCAGGCCCAGGCGTTCGGCCGTGGCGGCGCTGGTGACGAGGCAGGCGGCAGCTGCGTCGTTCTGGCCGCTGGCGTTGCCGGCGGTGACCGTCGCGTCGGGGTCGGCCTTGCCCAGCACCGGTCGCAGCGAGGCCAGTTGCTCGGCGGTCGTGTCGGGGCGGGGGTGCTCGTCGGCAGTGACGGTCCGCTCTCCCTCACGGGTCCGGACCGTGACGGGGACGGTCTCCTCGCCGTAGCGGCCCTCGGCGGCGGCCCGGGCTGCGCGTCGCTGGGAGCGCAGGGCGAGCGCGTCCTGGTCCTCCCGGCTGATTCCGTACGTCCTGCGCAGGTTCTCGGCCGTCTCGATCATGCCGCCGGGGACGGGGTGGTGGAGGCCGCCGGCGGTGGCCCGGCCGCGTGCGAGGGAGTCGTGGAGCTGGAGGCCGGGGCCCTTGATGCCCCAGCGGCCTTCGTGGGTGTAGTAGGGGGCGGCGCTCATGACGTCGACTCCACCCGCGATCACCACCTCGCTGAAGCCGGCCCGGACCTGCATCGCCGCGTCCAGGACGGCTTGGAGACCCGAGCCGCAACGCCGGTCGATCTGCGTGCCCGTGACGGTGGCGGGCAGCCCCGCGTCGAGCGCGGCGACCCGGCCGATGGCGGGTGCTTCGGAGCTCGGGTAGGAGTGGCCGAGGACGACTTCGTCGATCCTCTCCGGGTCGATGCCGGTGCGCGCGACGAGTTCGGAGATGACGCGTGCCGCGAGCGCGGCGGGGGTCGACCGCGCGAAGGAGCCGCCGAAACGGCCGATCGGGGTGCGCAGCGGTTCGCAGACGACGACGTCGAGCGGGTCCATCACGGTGGGGCCTCTCTCTGCGGGTAAGGCTCACGGCCGGGGCGGCGTACGCGGGTACTCCGGCGTTGCGTGCGCGGGTGCCTGCGGGGCGCGCGGGTCTCCACGGGGCGCGGGCCCGGGCGTTCCGTGCCCCACACGACCCTCGCACCCGGCGACTGAGTCGGTCCAATACCGAAATGGCCCTGATTCAGGACGATCGGCGTCTCAATCGGACGTGGCCGGGCGCACGGGCGGGGTGGGCAGCGCCTGCGCGGCCACGGCGAGCACCGCCCGCAGAGCGGCCGAGGGGTTGTCCTCCCGCCAGGCGAGTGCGGTGTGGCGGCGTACGGGCGGACCGGCGAGGGGGCGGTGGACGAGTCCGTTCTGCTGGATGTGCCCGCAGGAGCTGACGGTCAGGGTCACGCCCACTCCGGCCGCGACCAGCGCCATGATCGTGTACGAGTCGGGGGCCTCCTGCACCACGTGCGGGGTGAACCCGTGGGCCGCGCAGGCCTGCTCCATCGCGTCCCGGACGGTGGAGCCCGCGTCGGCCGGGAAGGAGACGAACGCTTCGTCGGCGAGCGCGCCGAGCGGCACGGCGGGCAGGCCTGCGAGCGGGTGGTCGCAGGGGAGCGCGCAGATGAGCTCCTCCTCGCCGATCACCCGGTGGGCGACGCCCGGCCCGCTCACCGGCAACCGTACGAACCCGAGGTCGAGCGAGCCGTCGGCGACCCGGGCCAGGGCCACGTTCGCGTAGGTCTGACCGGTCATGACCAGTTCGAGGCCGGGGTGTGCGGCGCGGACGGCACGGGTGAGCCTCGGCAGGGTCTCGTGGGAGGAGGCCCCCGCGAAGCCGATGGTGACTTTGCCGTACTCGCCCCGCCCGGCGGCCCGGGCGACACCGACGGCGGTGTCCAGTCCGGCCAGGACCTGGCGCACGGGTTCGAGGAAGGACTCCCCCGCACTGGTCAGCCGTACGGAGCGGGTACTGCGCTCGAAGAGCTGGACGCCGAGTTCCTTCTCCAGCCCGCGGATCTGCCGGCTGAGGGGCGGCTGGGCCATCCGGAGCCGTCGGGCGGCGCGACCGAAGTGCAACTCCTCGGCCACTGCGACGAAGCCCATCAGATGGCGCAGTTCCACGGATTCCCCCGTCCGGAGCGGACCGCCCGGCGGTCCGGTACGGGACGGTCCGGACCCGAGGGTAACGCCGTGGCCGTGGCGGGCGACACACGCGGTGGCGGTCATCGCGGCCGGGACCGGGCCTGCCGAACGCCTGCGGTCGGGCGGACGGTCCCTCGACTACTTCGGCGCCCCCGGCCGCCAGGTGGAGCCGCCGGCCGTACCGTCGGCGGACTCCTTCGACTCCTGGCGCTCCTTGTCGTCCCGGTGCGCCTTGCTCTCCCTGGATTCCCTCGGCTCCTTGTCCCAGGCCGCGTGCAGCCGGGACCTCAGGTCGTCCGGGGGCAGGAAGCGGGACCAGCGTTCCGGGTACTCGGAGGGCATGTCGCCGCCCTCGTCGACGCCGTCCTCCTCGTCGTCGGCGTACATCGCCCAGGCCGAGGGCCGGGTCCGGGCCACGAATTCGGCGGCCTGGGCGGCGCGGGCGAGGTCGTTGGCCTCACGGGCCTCGGCCGTGGCCAGGGACGGCCACACCCGGTCGATGGCCGCGTTCACCGCGGCGCCGACGAGCACCGCGAAAGCGGAGACGCCGATCCACAGGAGTACGGCGATGGGGGCCGCCAGGGAGCCGTAGATCGTCGGGCCCTCGACGGTGCTGGTCAGGTAGAAGCGCAGGACGAAGCTGCCGATCACCCACATCCCCAGGGCCACCAGAGCGCCCGGTACGTCCTCCATCCAGGGCGACCGCACGGGGACGGACACGTGGTAGAGGGTCGTCAGGAACGCGATGGTCAGCAGGATGACCAGGGGCCAGTAGAGGACGGCCAGGACCTCGGTGCCCCAGGGGACCAGTTCGACCACCCGGTCCGGGCCCGCCACCAGCAGCGGCAGCACCACCGCCCCCAGCAGCAGGGCGACGACGTACAACAGGAAAGCGAGCAGGCGGGTCTTGACGATGCCGCGCTGCCCGTCGAGTCCGTACATGACGGTGATGGTCTCGACGAAGACGTTCACCGCGCGGGAGCCCGACCACAGGGCGATGGCGAAGCCGATGGAGATGACGTCGGGGCGGGCCCCGTTGGTGATGTCGTCCAGGAGCGGTTTGGCGAAGTCGTTGACACCGCGCTCGGAGAGGACGGTCTGCGCGGCGTCGAGGATGTTCCGCTCGATGGAGGCGACCGTGGTGGTCGAGGTCCAGTCGTCGACGTACCCGAGGAGGCCGATCAGGCCGAGCAACAGGGGCGGCAAGGACAGCAGGGTGAAGAACGCCGCCTCGGCCGCGAGCCCGAGGATTCGGTACTCCATGCACGAGTTGACGGTGTCCTTGAGCAGATGCCACGCCATCTGCCGCTTGGAGACGTTGCGGTAGAGAACTCGGGCACGGTGGAGTCGGCTCGATCTCCGCTCGGGTGTTTCATTTGCTGCCTGCACGTCCTTACCGTATCGGCATGGCAGCCACCACCCACACAGTGACCAATCAGGTACCGCCGCTGGTCGGCTACGACGTCTTCGGCGCGGACCGCGCCCTGTCCGAAGCGGTGGAACGACATCTCGCGCCCGGAATCCTGCTCCAGGCACGGCAGGAGCTGAACACGCTCGGACAGGCGGCCGGATCGGCCCAGGTCCAGGAGTGGGGGGCGCTGGCGAACGAGAATCCACCGAAACTGCGCACTCACGACCGATACGGACACCGGATCGACGAGGTCGAATTTCACCCGGCCTGGCACCGGCTGCTGGGCCACGCCGTGACCGCCGGTCTCACCGACGCCTGGGGCAGGGAGAGCGGCCACGTGCGGCGGGCCGCGGGCTTCCTGGTCTGGACGCAGGCCGAGGCGGGGCACGGCTGCCCACTGTCGATGACGCACGCGGCGGTGCCCGCGCTCCGTACCGACCCGGCGCTCGCCGCCGTGTGGGAGCCGCTGCTGACCTCGCACGTGTACGAGGAGGGGCTGCGGCCCGCCGCGGAGAAGTCCGGGGTCCTGTTCGGCATGGGGATGACCGAGAAACAGGGCGGTACGGACGTCCGCTCCAACACGACCGGGGCCGAGCGGCTGGCCGCCGACGGCGAGTACCTGCTCACCGGGCACAAGTGGTTCTGCTCCGCGCCGATGTCGGACGGCTTCCTGGTGCTGGCCCAGGCGCCGGGTGGTCTGACCTGTTTCCTGGTGCCGCGGGTGCTGCCGGACGGCACCAGGAACGTGTTCGCGATCCAGCGGCTCAAGGACAAGCTGGGCAACAGGTCCAACGCGTCGAGCGAGGTCGAGTTCGACGGGACGTGGGCCCGCAGGGTCGGCGAGGAGGGCCGGGGGGTGCGCACCATCATCGAGATGGTCGCGGCGACCCGCCTGGACTGCGTCGTCGGTTCCGCCGCGCTGATGCGGCAGGCGGTGGCGCAGGCGATCCACCACAGCACCCACCGGAGCGCGTTCGGCGGGCTGCTGATCGAGAAGCCGCTGATGCGCAACGTGCTCGCCGACCTCGCGCTGGAATCGGAGGCGGCGACGGTGCTGGGGATGCGGCTGGCCGCCGCGTACGACGCCGACACCGAGGAGGAACGCGCGTTCCTGCGGCTCGCCGTGCCGGCCGCGAAGTACTGGGTGACCAAGCGGTGCACCGCGGTGGTGGGCGAGGCGCTGGAGTGCCTGGGCGGCAACGGGTACGTCGAGGAGTCCGGGATGCCCCGGCTGCTGCGGGAGGCGCCGCTCAACTCCATCTGGGAGGGCTCCGGCAATGTGCAGGCTCTCGACGTGCTGCGCGCCCTCCAGCGGGAGCCGAGGGCGCTGGACGCGCTGCTGCGGGAGGTCGGAAAGGCGCGGGGAGCCGATCACCGGCTGGACGGGGCGATCAAGGACCTGCTGACCGAACTGGCCGATCTGGACGGCGTCGAGGCGCGGGCCCGGCGGATCGTCGAGCGGATGGCGCTGGTGCTCCAGGGGTCGCTGCTGGTGCGCTGGGCGCCGCCGGAGGTCGCCGACGCGTTCTGCGCCTCGCGGTTGGGCGGCGACTGGGGCTCGGCGTTCGGGACGCTGCCGCACACCCTCGATCTGGCCTCCGTCGTCGACCGGGCACGGCCGACGACTCCCTGACGGACGACGGGCCGGGCGCGGTTCCCGGCGGCGGGCGGACCGGGCACAGCGAAGGAGGGTGGTGCTGCGCCGACACGGCACCACCCTCCACGCCGGTGCTGCACCGGGCGGCGCCGGCGCGAAGCCGTGCCGAACGGTGTGGACACATTCTCACCGTTCGCCCGAGGCTTGGCCAGAGTTGCAAAGGGTTGCAAGCGGGGCGGGGGCGTGGAACGCGCGGGCCCCCGCCGGCGACAGGATGAGTACCTTGGTGCCTCGACCGGGGCCCGAGGCACCTTTTGTGGGGGGAAACTCGTGAAACCAGCGATGGAGACAGGCGCCGCCCGAACCGCCCCTCCGGCTTCCGGGCCGGCACCCGTCGACGCGGTGCGCCGGGCTCGCGAGGCACGGCTGTCCGGCCGGCGCGCGGCCGCGCCCCGGGCGGAGATCGACGCCTCCTGGTCCAGGGTGCTGCGCAGCGGGGTGGACCCGGAGCGGGCGCCGGACGGGCCGCTGATGGAGGCGGAGGAGATCGAGCACCAGCGGCGTGCCACGGCGCTCGGCACGGTGATGCCGTTGCTGCGCGAGGGGCTGGCGGCCTTCGCGGACGGCACGAGGCAGATCATGGTGGTCAGCGACGCGAAGGGGCGCGTGCTGTGGCGGCAGGGCGACCGTTCCGTGATGCGGCGGGCGGAAGGCATCCTGCTGGAGGAAGGCGCCACGTGGACCGAGCCGGTGATAGGGACCAACGCGATCGGTACGTCGCTGGCCGCGCGTACCCCCGTTCGGGTGCACTCCGCGGAGCATTTCGTGAACGCCCTGCAGAGCTGGACGTGCGCGGCGGCGCCGGTCCGCGACCCGCGTGACGGGCGCCTGATCGGCATCGTCGACATCAGCGGTCCGGAGTCCACCTTCCACCCGGCGACGCTGGCCCTGGTGGACTCGGTGGCCAAGCTCGCCGAGAGCGAGATACGCAACCGGCATCTGGCGACGATCGAGCGGCTGCGGTCGGTGGCCGCGCCGATTCTCTGCCGGATCGGTGGCCGGGCCCTCGCCGTGGACGCCCACGGCTGGCTGGCGGCGGTGGCCGGGATGCCGCCGGTGGACCGGCTGCCGCTGCCCAAGTCGCTCGCCCCCGGACGGGTGTGGTTCCCGTCGCTGGGGATGTGCCGGGTGGAGCCGCTGCCCGGAGGCTGGCTGGTCCAGGTGGTGGACGGGGCGTCCACGAACGCCTCGGACGGGCCGCCGCGCCGGGTGGTGCTGGACCTGGGGCGGGCCGGGCAGCCGGTGGTGCACGTGGCGGGTCCGGTGGGGACCTGGACGCAGCGGCTCTCGCCCCGGCACGCGGAGATGCTGTACGCGCTGGCCCTGCGCAAAGAGGGATGTACGGCCTCCCAGCTGGCGCGGGACATCTTCGGCGACGGCACCCGCACGGTGACGGTCCGCGCCGAGATCTCCCGGATGCGCCGTCACCTCGCGGAAGTGCTGGCCCACCGCCCGTACCGCTTCCGGGAGGGGGTCGACGTGCAGGTCGTCCACCCGGACGAACCGGCCGATCTACTGCCGCACTCGACCGCACCGGTGGTGGTGCGGGCCAGGGCCTCGGCGGGGAACTCCTGAGGGCGTGCGTGCGGGAGTCCCCGGTGGCGTCCGGATCCTCGGCGCGTCCGGGGACCCGCCGCCCCGGTCCGGCACCGGTCGTGGTTCGCTGACGCCCATGAACAGCCCCGATCGCCCCACGGCTCCCACAGCTCCCACAGCTCCCACAGCTCCCACAGCTCCCACGGTCGACGTGACCACCTGGTCCCTGGAGCAGACCTCTCCCACCGATCTCGCGCCCGCGAAGGCGCCGGACGACGACGTACGGATCGTCCGGGCCGAGGTGCCGTCGCCGGAGTTCAGCCGTTTCCTCTACACGGCGGTCGGCGGGGACGTCCGGTGGACGGACCGGCTCGACCTGACCTACGCGCAGTGGCAGGAGATCGTGGACCGGCCGGGGGCCGAGACGTGGGTGGCGTACGTCGACGGGACACCGGCCGGGTACGTCGAGCTGGACCCGCAGGACGACGGTGTCGTGGAGATCATGTACTTCGGGCTCGTCCCCGCCTTCCGGGGGCGCCGGATCGGTGGCCATCTGCTGAGTCGGGGAACCGAGCGCGCCTGGGATCTCGCCGGGCGGTGGCCCGGCCGGCCGGCGACCCGACGGGTGTGGGTGCACACCTGCTCGCTGGACGGCCCGCACGCCCTGGCCAACTACGAGCGCCGGGGGTACCGGCTCTTCGACACCACGGTCGCGCCGGAGCCGGAGGTGGCGGCACCCGGGCCATGGCCGGGGGCGTTCCCGGCGTGAGCGGGGGCGTTCCAGGCGTGAGCGGGACGGACGGACCGCCGCTGAGCTGGGTGTCCAGCAGCTGAACACCCGTCTGATGGAGGACCGGTGGGCATCTTTTGGACATAGCGGGGCCGATGCGGACCTACCGGAGGTACGTCCGGGTGATGCAAACCACATCGTCTCACCGTGCGAGACGATCTCGTCCGGATGATGGATAGGGATGGACTGGCCAGAGATGCGCGTGACACGCTTCCGTCATGCCTGGAACTGGAATTGCCTTGGTGAGTCGACGCCACGTCGACCTCTGCCGCATGTCCAGCGCCATCTGTCCGGCGGGCTGAGAGTCCCAGCACCGCCGCGCTCCCCCTCCTCTGCAAGCCCCGCCGCACCACCGCGTCCACGCGAGTGCGCAGCTCAGAGCCGCCCTCCCGCAGTCCCGAAGGACGTATTGTCATGGCCGCTACCCCTGAACAGCCTGCGACCACCACGCCTCGCCGCAAGGCCGGACGCCACCGCGGCGAGGGCCAGTGGGCGATGGGGCATTACACCCCCCTCAACGGGAACGAGCAGTTCAAGAAGGACGACGACGCTCTCAACGTGCGGGCACGCATCGAGAACATCTACTCCAAGCGCGGTTTCGACTCGATCGACCCGAACGACCTTCGCGGACGCATGCGTTGGTGGGGCCTCTACACCCAGCGCAAGCCCGGGATCGACGGCGGCAAGACCGCCGTGCTGGAGCCGGAGGAGCTGGACGACCGCTTCTTCATGCTCCGGGTGCGCATCGACGGCGGCCGGCTGACCTCCGCCCAGCTGCGGGTGATCGGTGAGATCTCCCAGCAGTACGCCCGCGGCACCGCGGACATCACCGACCGGCAGAACATCCAGCTGCACTGGATCGCCATCGAGGACGTCCCGGCCATCTGGGAGAAGCTGGAGGCAGTCGGGCTCTCGACCACCGAGGCCTGCGGCGACTGCCCCCGCGTGATCATCGGCTCGCCGGTGGCGGGCATCGCGGCCGACGAGATCATCGACGGCACGCCGGCGGTGGACGAGATCCACGAGCGGTACATCGGCAGCAAGGAATTCTCCAACCTGCCGCGGAAGTTCAAGACCGCGATCTCCGGTTCGCCGGTCCAGGACGTGGTCCACGAGATCAATGACATCGCCTTCGTCGGCGTCGAGCACCCGGAGCACGGTGCCGGGTTCGACGTCTGGGTCGGCGGCGGGCTCTCCACCAACCCGCGCTTCGCCGAACGGCTCGGCGCCTGGGTGCCGTTGGACGAGGTACCCGACGTGTGGGCCGGGGTCGTCGGTATCTTCCGCGACTACGGCTACCGCCGTCTGCGCACCCGCGCCCGGCTGAAGTTCCTGATGGCCGACTGGGGTCCCGCCAAGTTCCGCCAGGTGCTGGAGGACGAGTACCTGAAGCGTCCGCTGCTCGACGGCCCCGCCCCCGCGCAGCCCACCTCCCGCTGGCGCGACCACATCGGTGTGCACCAGCAGAACGACGGCAACTTCTACGTCGGCTTCGCCCCGCGCGTCGGCCGGGTGGACGGTTCGACGCTCACCAAGATCGCGGACCTCGCCGCCGCGCACGGTTCGGACCGGCTGCGCACCACCGTCGAGCAGAAGATGATCGTCCTCGACGTGGCGCCCGACCAGGTGGACTCACTGGTCGAAGGGCTGGAGGCACTGGACTTCCAGGTGCGGCCCTCGTCCTTCCGGCGCGGCACGATGGCCTGCACCGGCATCGAGTTCTGCAAGCTGGCGATCGTCGAGACGAAGGCGCGCGGCGCCTCGCTCATCGACGAACTGGAGCGCCGCCTGCCGGAGTTCGACGAGCCGCTCACCATCAACATCAACGGGTGCCCCAACGCCTGTGCCCGCATCCAGACCGCGGACATCGGTCTCAAGGGGCAGCTGATGCTGGACGGCGAAGGCAAGCAGGTCGAGGGCTACCAGGTGCACCTGGGCGGCGCGCTCGGCCTGGAGGCCGGCTTCGGCCGCAAGGTCCGTGGCCTGAAGGTCACTTCGGCCGAGCTGCCGGACTACGTCGAGCGGGTACTCGGTCGTTACCAGGAGGAGCGCGAAGAGGGCGAGCGCTTCGCCACCTGGGCGGCGCGGGCCACCGCGGAGTCGCTGTCATGAGCGAGCGAGCCGCGCCGTTCTACTGCCCGTACTGCGGCGACGAGGATCTGCGCCCGCACGAGACCGGGCACGGCGCCTGGGAATGCGCTTCCTGCAACCGAGCGTTCCAGCTGAAGTTCCTGGGCCTGCTGACCCAGGGACTGCTGCGCAACGACGGTGAGGGGGAGCGGACATGACGAACACTCTGCGGGCCGAGGGGCTCACCGACGCAGAGCTGGAGGAACTCGCCGAGCAGGCGGGCCGGGAACTGGAGGACGCTTCGGCGCTCGACATTCTGGCCTGGGCGGCGGACACCTTCGGCGAGCGGTTCTGCGTCACCTCGTCGATGGAGGACGCGGTGGTGGCCCACCTCGCCTCCCGGGCCAGGCCCGGCGTGGACGTGGTCTTCCTCGACACGGGCTACCACTTCCCCGAGACCATCGGGACGCGGGACGCGGTGGAGGCGGTGATGGACGTGCGGGTCATCACCCTGACCCCTCGCCAGTCGGTGGCCGAACAGGACGCCGAGTACGGACCGAAGCTGCACGACCGCGACCCCGACCTGTGCTGCGCGCTGCGCAAGGTGAAGCCGCTCGAAGAGGGGCTGACCGCGTACAGCGCCTGGGCGACCGGGCTGCGCCGTGACGAGTCCCCGACCCGGGCGGGCACCCCGGTGGTCGGCTGGGACGCCAAGCGCCGCAAGGTGAAGGTGTCGCCGATCGCCCGCTGGACGCAGGACGACGTGGACGCCTACGTGCTGGAGCACGGGGTGCTCACCAACCCTTTGCTGATGGACGGTTACACCTCCGTCGGCTGCGCGCCCTGCACCCGCCGGGTGCAGGAGGGCGAGGACGCGCGCGCCGGCCGCTGGGCGGGCCGGGGCAAGACCGAGTGCGGGCTGCACGGCTGATGACGACTGATCAGGAGATATCGATGAGCGTGACGGGGACGGGAGCCACCGTCTGGCTGACCGGTCTGCCGAGCGCGGGCAAGACCACCATCGCGTACGAACTCGCGGGCCGGCTGAAAGGCGACGGCCACCGGGTGGAGGTCCTCGACGGCGACGAGATCCGGGAGTTCCTCTCCGCGGGCCTCGGCTTCTCCCGCGAGGACCGCCACACGAACGTGCAGCGGATCGGCTTCGTCGCCGAACTGCTCGCGGCGAACGGCGTGAAGGTGCTGGTTCCGGTGATCGCTCCGTACGCGGACAGCCGTGACGCCGTCCGCAAGCGGCACCACTCCGAGGGCACCCCCTTCCTGGAGGTGCACGTGGCCACGCCCGTCGAGGTGTGCTCCGTGCGCGACGTGAAGGGGCTGTACGCCAAGCAGGCCGCGGGCGAGATCAGCGGCCTCACCGGGGTCGACGACCCCTACGAGGCACCCGAATCACCCGACCTGCGCATCGAGTCGCACCAGCAGACCGTGCAGGAGTCCGCAAGCGCGCTCCACGCGCTGCTCACCGAGAGGGGCCTGGCGTGACGTCCGTCGCCACCGTGCCGGAAGGCACCGTCAACCCGTACGCGCTCAGCCACCTGGACTCGCTGGAGTCGGAGGCGGTGCACATCTTCCGCGAGGTGGCGGGGGAGTTCGAGCGGCCGGTGATCCTCTTCTCCGGCGGCAAGGA
>NZ_JBHWZJ010000123.1:0-18444 GCF_042728415.1 Streptomyces sp. NPDC060198
CGGAACCGGCGAGGCATCCGACACCCAGTGAGTTGAGCAGGATCCAGGCCATCGCGCCGAACCGGCCGTTGAGCACGTCCAGCCGCAGACCCGCCGTCAGCACCTGGCTCAGCGGGCCGTCCACCCTGCCGAGCGCGGCCTTCTCCAGGCCGTGTGCCCGGGTGATGGGGATCAGGCTCGTCATCTCACTGACACGGGCCGAGAGTTGTTCGACCTCCTGGCGGAACGACTCGTTGTGGGTGCGCAGCCGGGTGCGGAGCTTCATGACGAGGAACGCGGCGGCGGGCACGACCACGAGGAAGACCGGGAGGAAGGCCGGTACCCGGACGGCTATCACGGCCAGGCCGCCGATCAGGGTGACGATCCCCGCGAGCCCCATGTCGGCACTCTGCTGGACCATGTGCTCGACCAGTTCGACGTCCCGGACCACCTTGGCTTGCAGAACACCGGCGCTGGTCCGCGCGTGGTAGCCGATGGAGAGCTGCTGCATGCGTCGGCAGAGTGCCTGCCGCAAGGACGTGCCCATCCGCCGGACGCTGCCGTTGAGGCAGCGGACGTACAGCAGATGCATGGGGTAGTTGAGCACGAGGACGAAGAGCAGCGCGCCCGCGTTGAGCCACAACTCCCGTTCGGGGCTGTGCCGGACGACGATGTCGATGATGTTTGCGGTGATCAGGGGGAGCAGCCAGATCGGACTGTGCTTGACGACGAACGCCAGCACGGCGAGCGCCAGCCGGGCCCGGTCGGGGCGCAGCAGGTAGCCGAGGGTGCGGACGGGGTGTTCGCCCCGGTAGCGGTGGTCGAGCGCGGAGAGCCGCGGAGGAAGAGCGAGCGTGTGCTGCATCCGGCCAGCCAAGCCGCCGGTCCGCCGCGGCCGCAAGACCCCATCCGCATCGTGGGCGGGCATTTCGCCGGGAACCCGCTGGTCACGGGTTCGGTGCGGCCGAAGGCGTGCCCGCCCGGCTTCGGGGAGACGGCCGGCCGGTCACGGGTTGCCCGTCGGCTTCCCGCCGGGCGGCGGGGCCGCGGAAGGGGAGGCTGGGTCCGTCCCGTGCGTCGTCACCCGGGTTCCCGGGTGCCAGCGGGAGCAGATGTACGCGATCACGAGTGCCCCGGCCATCCCGTAGAAGACCCACTGGTTGGCCTCCGCGAAGTCCATCCGGATCGCGTGCATCGAGTCCCGCGCGATCTCGGCGGCCCTGCCGTCCCCGGTGGGCTGCCGCGCGTCCGCATTCCCGGTGACGGACTCCGCGATGCTCTGCGCCGCGTCGTGCGCCGTGCCGTTCGGCACCCCCGCGTCGCGCAGCGTTCCGGTGACCCGGCTCACCGTCACGTGCGTCAGCACGGTGCCGAACACCGCGAGGCCGATGCTCGCCGCGAAATTGCGGATGGTCTGCGTGACACCGGTGACCTCGCCGTACGAGGCTCCGATGGCGCGGTTCACCGCGTCCGTGGAGGCGGGGGCGAGCAGCAGGCCGATTCCCGCTCCCGCGATGGCCGCGTACAGCCACTGGTCGTGCATCGAGAGCTTCGTCAGGTTGGCGGCCCACAGTGCGAAGCCGATCGCGCCTACGGCGGTGCCGAGCCTGATCGCCGGGCGGGCGCCCCGCTTGTCGAGGATGCGACCGCCCCACTGCGAGGCGAGCGCGAACCCGATGAAGAAGTACAGGAGGTAGAGCGCGGCCTGGTTCGGGGACGCGCTGAGGGACACCTGGGCGTAGACCGACGCGAAGAAGAACACGGGTACGAAGGCGAGCATGGCGAAGAAGAGCACGGCCATGTCCACGCTGAACGCCCGGTCGCGGAAGACCTGGAGCTTGACGAGCGGGTGCGCGGCGCGGAGTTCGAAGCGGCAGAAGAGGACCAGCACCACCAGCCCGGCCGCGATGCACAACCAGGTCGCTGGCGAGTCCCAGCCCCACGTGGCGGACTGCTGGAGCCCCAGTACGGTCAGCCCCATGCCGGCGGCCATCAGCACGGCGCCCGGCACGTCCAGCGGTTCACGGCGGGAGCGGTCCGGGATGCGGGCCAGCAGGGTCAGGACGATCGCGATCACCGCGACGGGCACGTTGACCCAGAAGATGGCCCGCCACGTCCACCCGGTCAGCCAGCCGCCCAGCAGCGGCCCGATCGCGGTGAGGGCGCCGGAGATCCCGAAGAAGAGGGCGAGGGCCCGCCCCCGGCGTTCCACCGGGAACACGGCGATCACGACGGCGAGCGCGGCCGGGAACATGAACGCCGCGCCGATGCCCTGTACCGCGCGGAACCCGATCAGCCATGCCTGAGCGAAGTCGCCGGAGGGCACCGCCCCGCACAGGGCAGAGGCGACGACGAAGATCAGCGTTCCGCAGAGCATGACCCGGCGGTGGCCGTAGAGATCGGAGAGCCGGCCGCCGAGCGCGAAGAACGCCGCCAGGGTCAGCAGATAGGCGTTGACCACCCACTGCATCTGCGAGGAGGTGAGGCCGAGTTCACGGATGATGTCGGGCGCGGCGATGGCCACGATGGTCTGGTCGATGAAGGTCATCGACACGGCGAACAGCATCGCCGCGAGTGCCAGCGCCTGGTTCGGCGGTTGCGCGCCCGTCGTCGTTCCGTCGGGCCGTCGGGGGCCTTTCGCTCCGTTGCTCGTGTCGCCCGTCGGTTCCATGGAGTCCATGGTCACCTCGGGTGCGCGCGTCCGCACGCCGGGCGCCGCCCGACGGCGTCCCGCGGGGCGTCAGTCGCGACGGCAGTGCAGGAAGAGGTGCGGTTCGGGCGTGGCGTCCGGATGGTCCGGGACGAACAGCGCACCGTGCTCGGACAGGACCGTGAAGCCGCAGTCCGCCACCAGCGCGGTGAACGCGGGCGCGTCGAAGCTGGTCACCCGCACCGGGCGGCCCATGAAGAGTCCGTCCACACCCTCCACGTCCAGCGGCACCGTCGCCACGGACAACAGCCCACCGGGACGCAGGACCCGGGCGAGTCGGGCGAGCAGTGCCGCCTGTTCGGCCCGCGTCATCTGAAGGAGCGAGAAATAGACGCACACGGCGTCGAAGGACTCCTCGGCCAGGACGAGTTCGCGGACGTCGGCCCGCACGAAGGACGCTCCGGGGACCTGCCGGGCCGCCAGCTCCACCATGACCGGTGAGACGTCGACACCGTGCACCTCGTGCCCCGCGGCGACCAGAGCCTCGGCCGTCGGCCGGCCCGTCCCGCTGCCCACGTCCAGCACCCTGCTGTGCGGCGCGAGATGCCCGGTCAGCTCCCGCAGGGAGTCCCGGTGCGCCGGAGAGCCGGCGAAGGCCCGCTCGTACTGGGCGCCCAGCGCGTCGAAAACCGCCGCGGCCGAGGTGCCGCTCGTCTCGTCCATGGGTGCGTTCCTTCCGCGGGCCGGCCGGTTCACCCCGGATCGTGCCACCCGGCGCCCCCGCCCACAACGGGGCCCCGGAGCGTGGACGGCTTCCCCCGGACGACCGCGTCCCCGGCCTCCCGCGAAGGGGGACCGGGGACGCGTGCGCCGTGCGGGGATCAGGCTCCGGAGGCGTCCAGCATCGCCGAACGCTCCACCACCTTGATCCGCTCGCGACCCTGCTCGGCACCGAGCGCCTTCTCGTGCGCGTCCAGGCGGTGCCAGCCCTCCCACGTCGTGTACCGGACCCCGCGGCCCTCCAGGTGAGCCACGACCGCGTCGGGCTCGGGCTGCGCGGGGGCGGGCAGGCGGCCCTCGGCCCGGTCCTGGAGCAGGCACTCGACGGTCTCGTTGGCGTCACCCTTGGTGTGGCCGATGAGACCGATCGGACCGCGCTTGATCCAGCCGGTCACGTACACCGACGTCATGTGGTCCGAACCGGCGATCACGCGCCCCGCCTCGTGCGGGACCGTGCCGGAGGCCGGGTCCCACGGGAGCTTCGGGAGCTCGTCGGAGTAGTAGCCGACCGCGCGGTACACGCTTCGTACGTCCCAGTCGGTGAACGCGCCGGTGCCGCGCACGTTGCCGGTACCGTCCAGTTCCGTGCGCTCGGTACGCAGACCGACGACCGAGCCGTCCTCGCCGAGCACCTCGACGGGCGACTCGAAGAAGTGCAGGAACAGCTTGTGCGGGCGGTCGCCGACATCGCGGATGGCCCAGTTCTCCAGCGTCTGGGCGACCATGTTGGCCTGCTTGTTGCCCCGGCGGGTCTCGATCGAGCCCTCGTCGTAGTCGATGTCCTCGGGGTTGACGATGACCTCGATGTTCGGCGAGTGGTCCAGCTCGCGCAGCTCCATCGGGCTGAACTTCGCCTGGGCGGGACCGCGACGCCCGAAGACGTGCACCTCCAGCGCCTTGTTGGCCTTGAGGCCCTCGTAGACGTTGGCGGGGATCTCCGTCGGGAGCAGCTCGTCGGCGGTCTTGGCGAGTACGCGCGCCACGTCCAGCGCCACGTTGCCCACGCCGAGCACGGCGACCTTCTCGGCGGTCAGCGGCCAGGTGCGCGGCATCTCGGGGTGACCGTCGTACCAGGAGACGAAGTCGGCGGCCCCGTAGGACCCGTCCAGTTCTATCCCGGGGATGTCGAGGGCGCGGTCGGCCTCGGCGCCCGTCGAGAAGATCACCGCGTCGTAGAAGGAGCGGAGCTCGTCCAGACCGATGTCGTTCGGGTAGTCGACGTTGCCGAAGAGACGGATCTGCGGCTTGTCCAGGACCTGGTGCAGCGCGGTCACGATGCCCTTGATCCGGGGGTGGTCGGGGGCCACGCCGTAGCGGATCAGACCGAAGGGTGCGGGCATGCGCTCGAACAGGTCGATCGAGACACCCGGGTCCTTGGCGGCTTCGGATTTCAGCAGCGCGTCGGCCGCATAGATTCCGGCGGGACCGGCTCCGACAATGGCGACGCGGACGGGGCGTGTCATGGGGCTGTAGTTCCTTCGTTCCTCGGGGCGGGTGAACGCGGGCAGGGTGACGTCAAGGTAAGGCTTGACTTACTACACCCCCCTACACGCTATGTCCTCGCCTTCCGGAGCCTGTGGCCGGGGTAGCCGCGAAGGTTCTGCGGTGCTGCGGGCGACCTGCTCGGCCCGGCTGTCCGACCGCCTGATGAAAAAGCTTTCAGTGCTTTTCCGCAAGGGATTGAGGGCGGCCTCGGGCAGCTGCTTGACTCGCTGACGTCCCGCACGAGCCGCGACCCGGGGGAGCCCGATGAGCAAGGAGAACGACGTACTGGTCCTGGGAGGAGCGGGCGTCGACACCATCGTGTACGTCCCCGAGCTGCCGCTCCCGTACGCCGACAGCCATATGATCCGCCCCGGCATCACCGCGCGCGCCGGGCAGACCGGTGACTTCGTGGCCCTCGGGCTCGCCTCCCTCGGCCTGCGCACCCATCACATCGACCTGATCGGTGACGACCACGAAGGCGACCTGGTGCGGGCGTTCCACCGTGACCACTCCCTCCCCTTCACGGAGGTCACGCAGCCGCTCGGCACCAAACGCGCGGTGAACCTCGTCGGCCCGGACGGGCGGCGGCTCTCCCTCTACGACGACAGCCGCGCGGCGCAGAGCGACCGGCTGCCGGAGGCCACCGTCCGGGAGCTGGCCGAGAAGAGCCGTCACGCGCACGTCTCGATCACCCACCCCTGCGCCTTCACCCTGCCGCTGCTGCGCGAGGCGGGCCTCACGCTCTCCACCGACCTGCACAACTGGGACGGCGTCAACCCGTACCACGAGCCCTTCGCGTTCGAGGCGGACCTGGTGTTCCTCTCCGCCACCGCGCTGGAGGACCCCGCGGCGACCCTGCGCAGGATCGCCGAGCACGGCAGGGCCCGCGTGGTCGTCGCCACCGACGGGGCCGCCGGAGCCCATCTCCTCGTCGACGGCGCACCCAGCCACGTCCCGGCGATCGCACCGCCGGAACCGGTCGTCGACTCCAACGGCGCGGGCGACGCGTTCGCCGCCGGGTTCCTGCTCGGCTGGCTCGCGGGGGAGGATCCCGCACGCTGCGCCCTCTTCGGCGCCGTCGCCGGGGCGTACGCCTGCACCGTGGAGGCGACACGGGCGGACGCCATCGGCCGTGAGCTGCTGCTCGCCCGGGTGGCGGAGTGGGAGGCGAGCACCGGCGCCGCCCGCGTCTGAGTCGCGGCGGCCCTCGGCGTGCGCGCGGTCCGGACGGGGACCACCATCGAGTCAGGTGTCCGTCCGGGCCGTACGCCCGTAGACCCGCGCGGCGGACCCCGGAAGGCGGTTCCCGTGCCGGACGCACCCCGCGGCCCCTGCCGCGTCACACTCACCGAGAACGGCCCGATGCTGCTGGAAGGGCCGGTGGAGGTGACGCTCCCGGATGGCGGGACGGCCCGGTCGGACCGGTTCGTGGTCGCTCTCTGCATGTGCCGGAGAAGCCGCATCCACCCCTGGTGCGACACCAGTCACCGGCGCCGGGTGAAGAACGACGAGAGCTGACCGGGTACGGCAGCGGCCGGATCGGATCAGCCCCGCCCGGCGCGTACCGCGCGTACGATCACCAGCTCCTCGCTCTTCGCAGCCGGCCCGAGCAGGCCCCGGTCGCGCAGCCACGCCCGCCGGGAACGCAGGACCGGCCCCAGCGGAACCCGGGCCCGCTCGCACATCGACGCGGGCAGCCCGGCCCGTTCCAGGCGTTCCACGGTCTTGTCCGGGTCGCAGAGCAACGAATGCACCATCAGCAGCACCCCGCCGGGCCGCAGCGCCTCCCGGGCCCCGTCGCAGACCCGGTCCAGGACGATCCGCCCGTCGTGGCCCGCGTCCCACGCTCTCGCGCGCCCGCGTCCGGGTACCTCCGGCGAGGGCGAGGGCACATAGGGCGGGTTGCACAGCAGCAGGTCGTAGGCGTGGCCCCGGACGGCGGCGGTCAGATCGCTGCGTCGTACATCGATGCGGTGGCGGTGGAGCCGCGCGTTGAACCGGGCGGTCAGGACCGCCCGGCGGGCCAGATCCACCGCCGTGACCGACCCGCCGAGCTGAGCGGCGCGGATCGCCAGCGCCCCACTGCCGGTACCGAGATCCAGCACCTTCGCACCGGGGGCGAGAGCCTCGCGTTCGAGTGCCCGCATCAGCAGACGGGTGTCGTGCTGCGGTGCGTAGACACCGGGCAGGGTGAGGACGAAAGGCGCGGCTGACGCCACATCGATGGCCATCGGAGCTCCCTCGGACGGAGAGACGGGCGGTCTGTCCCAGACTGGAGCGGAATCACCCGGGTCACCACTTGGCGTCCCACTTGGCGTCCCGCGTGGCGCGATCCCGGCGGGGCCGCCCCGTCAGCGGGCGTGCCGGTCGCGCCAGCCTGCCAGCAGCCTTTCTCCGAGCCGGTCCTCCAGGAAACCGGTGGCGGTGATGCCGAAGACGACATCGGCCTCCAGCTCCGGCTCGTCCGCCAGCAGACCCGCGACGACCTCGCGTCGTACCACCTGCTCGTGCACGGCGTCCGCCTCGACGTGTTCGGAGTAGAAGAACTCGGCCGAAGGCCCCGCCCCGGCGCGCCGCATCGCCTGCGCGAGGCGGCGCGAGGCGGGCGACGAGGTGATCTCCACCGCGGCGAAATGCCCCACCAGGGCGCCTCGCAGACGCCGGTGCAGCCCGAACAGCGACATCAGATTGACCAGGGCCAGCATCTCGGCATGGCCCTCGTCCAGGTAGTGGCCGTAGGCGGTCTCCAGTCCCATGTCCGCCATCAGGTCGGCGAAGAGGCGCGCGTGCACGCGCTCCGCGCGTCCGGCACCGAACTCGTCGTACTCGATCGCCGCCATCCCCGCCTTGGCCCGCCCGCGCAGCCTCGGCAGCACCCAGGCATGCGGGTCGGCCTCCTTCAGGTGGTAGAGCGAGCGCTGGACGGCGTACTCGCGGACGTGACGCAGCTGCCCGTGGTCCCTGAGGAAGTCGGACACCCCCCGGCCGCGCACCGGCTCCACCAGGAGCCCGGCCAGAACCTCCTGTAGCGGGTCGGTGTGTGTGGCGTCGCGGCGCAGCGCGGTCAGGAAGGAATCCTCGGCACCCCGACGTACGGCCAGCAGTTCCGGGTCCCACTCCAGCGCCGGGTCCACCCCCGCGAACCCCCGGTAGTGCAGCTCGTAGCAGACGTACAGCGCCAGATGGAGATCCTCGCCGTACGGATCGGCGCCACGGGCGGCCCCAGGGTCCGGCAGCCCGCCCGCACCCCGCAGATGACCGAGCACCGCGGCCGACAACGGTCCCCGGGCACGAGGAAGTCGCGGTGAGCGCTGCGCTCCGTCGCGGTACGCGTCCACCGTCAGTCCCGGGGCAGCAGGGACCCCAGGGGGCCCAGGTCCAGGTTGAGGTCCTCCGGGCGCACACCGTGCTGCTCGCAGAGTTCGGTCATCCGTCGGTCGAGCATCATCAGGGTGGCTCCGATCTCGTCGGCCTGTTCGTCGGTGAGGTCCCCCTGGTCGACCCGGCGGATCGCCTGCCGCTCCATCAACTGACGCAGCAGTTCGACCACGGTGAGGACGAGCGTGACGAGGTCGCGGCCCATTTGCTCGCGGTCGAGGTCGAGCCGGGCCCCGGTCACAGCGGCCCTCCGTCGGCCCAGGGCGCCGGCACACGTTCGCTGACCGAGGACAGCAGGGCGTGCAGCGACAGCCGTACGAGCGGGACGTCCGCGATGGCGATCACGAGATCCCCGCTGATGACCACTCCGGTCGCGAGCACCCGGTCGAGCAGGTCGACCAGGGGCACCCCGATCGGACCGGTCAGCGGCTCGGCGGAGTCCCACGGCACCACCTCGCGGTTCATCCCTCCACCTCGCCCACGAAGGAGTACGGCACCCAGGGACCCGACAGCGCGACCTGCACGTCACCCGGCTCCCGCAGCGTCTTCGCCAGCCGGTGCAACTCGGCCGACCTGGCCTCCGCCACCAGATAGGTGGCGTTGAGGACCTGTACACCCTGGTCCTCGGAGGAGGGCGCTGAGTGCAGCCGCAGCCTGCGGGCCTCCGCCGCGACCCGGCGGAACGCCTCGTCCACCGCGTCGGCCCTGAGTCCCGCTTCGACGTGACGGCGCTGCCGGCTCTCCTGGACGTTCCGGCGCCGGTTCAGATAGGCCAGCCCCGAACCCGCGGCGGGCCTGGCCCGATCCGAGGGCGCGGCGGCCGAGTCCTCCCCGCTCGTGGTGTCCTGGGCCGCCGAGGGGGCGAGGAACACCTTGACGCCCCACTCCGCGTGGTGGGCGACCCGGTCGAGTGCGCGGTCGAACCGCGCCGCCTGCGACCCGAGCGCCGCCCGGGCGCTCCCGTCACCGTGGTAGAGCGTCGCCATCGGGAGCGGCACGGTGGGCGCGCCACCGGCGACGGCGGTGACCACACCGTGGTGCGCCCGCGCGTAGCGCTCCAGCTCCTCCTGGTCGGCCAGCCGTTCCTGCCACACCTCGTCGGTGAAGTCCTTGGCCCGTACGGTCTGCACCACGGCCGACAGGCGCGATCCGAGGGACAGCGCGCGTACGGGCTCCTCGCCGGTGAGGCCGGGCAACCACCCGAGTGCACCTGGGGCGAGGTCGCGGCACACGGCGAAGACATAGAGGGCGCCGCCTCCGGAAGCGGAGCCGCTGCGAGGGGTACGGGTCATGTGCGTGCGCGCTCCCTGGATCTCTTCCGTCCGTCGGCGTCGGCGTCGTCGGGGGACTCCAACGCCGCGATGCGTGCGCGCAGTTCGCGGTTCTCCTCCTGGAGGGCGCTGCGCGACGCGCGTGAACTGAGTGCGGGATCGGTCTCCCACCAGTCGATTCCGGCCTTCTTGGCCGTGTCCACCGAGGCCACGAAGAGCCTCAGGCGGATGGTGAGCAGCTCGATGTCCAGGAGATCGATCTTGATGTCTCCCGCGATGACGATGCCCTTGTCGAGAACCCGTTCCAGGATGTCGGCGAGGTTGGTCGTCTGCGGACCGGGGATGGTGTCAGCGGTCTGCCGATAGGCCATGTCCGTCACCGCCGTCCGCCCCCTCTCCGCTTCCGGGGACGAGGCGCCTCTTCCTCTTCCTCTTCCTCTTCCTCGTCGCCCTCGTCGTCCTCTTCCTCGTACTCGCCGTCGTCCTCGTCGTCTCCCTCTTCCTCCTCCTCTTCGTACTCGCCGTCCTCGTCCTCGTCCTCGGCGTCCTCTTCCTCGTCCTCGTACTCGTCGTCTCCGTCCTCGGCGTCCTCGTCCTCGAAGTCGCCGTCCTCTTCCTCGTCGCCCTCGTCCTCCTGGCCTTCCTGCTCCTCCGCTTCCTCTTCCGCCACTGCGTCCTCGTGCGAGACGACGACCTCCCCGTCACGGATCTCGCCGCGCCAGCCCTCGGGGGGTTCGGCGCTGAGGGTGACGTAGCGCTGGAAGTGCTTGAAGTCCAGGCGGATACGGCGCCCCTGGACACGCCAGAGGTTGCCCGTCTTCTCGAAGAAGCCCGCCGGGTAGTACTCCACGACCAGGATGATCCTGGTCAGGGAAGGCGCCAGCTCGTGGAAGCTGACGGCGCCGCGCGTGCTGCCCTTGGCTCCCTCGGACGTCCACACGATCCGTTCGTCGGGAATCTGCTCCTGCACGGTGGCCTTGAAGCCGCGGGAGGAAGGGCCGATCTTCACCTTCCAGTCGCTCTCCATCTCGTCGCCCATCGAGACGCTCTGAACGCCCTTGGTGAAGCTGCTGAACTGGTCGTACTGCGTCCAGTAGTCGTACGCGTCGCGCAACGGCACGCCCACGTCGAGTACTTCGATGATGTTCATCGACTTCCCGCCCGACTTGCTCTTCCCGCCGCCCTTTCCGCCGCCCCCGTCCCCGCCGCCTCCGCCGAAGGCTTCCTTCGCCTTGCCCACGACGTTGTCCTTCACCCCCTTGGCCTTCTCGGAGACGAAGGCTTTCAGTGGTGACTCCCCTTGCAGGACACGCGACCCGATGGCGGGCAGGGACCCGCCGTTCGCGACACCGGTCAGCTGACTGGTGACGTCCGTGAGTTTCTCTCCGGCCTTCCCCGCCAGTCGCTCCACCTGACCGGAGAGATAGCCCGAAAGTTCCTCGCGCAGCCGCTCGACGCCTGACACCTTGTCCTCGGAACCGTCCTTCTCGCTGCTGGCCATGGCTCGCTACCTCCGGCGATCGGCGCGCTTGGAAGCCGTCCGCTTGGACGACGACGTCTTCTTGGCCGCTGCGCTCTTCTTGGCTGGTGCCTTCTTCGCAGCGGTCTTCTTGGCCGGGGCCTTCTTCGCCGTGGTGGCCTTCTTGGCAGGTGCCTTCTTCGCGGCCGTCTTCTTCTTGACGGGTCCCTTGGCACGCTTCTCGGCGAGCAGCTCGTACCCGCGCTCGGGGGTGAGCTCCTCCACGCTGTCGCCCGTACGCAGGGTCGCGTTCGTCTCGCCGTCCGTGACGTACGCGCCGAAGCGCCCGTCCTTCACGACCACCGGGGCCCCGCTGACCGGGTCGTTGCCCAGTTCCTTCAGCGGCGGCTTGGCGGCGGCACGGCCGCGCTGCTTGGGCTGCGCGTAGATGGCGAGGGCCTCGTCGAGGGTGATGTCGAAGAGCTGGTCCTCAGAGGTGAGCGACCGCGAATCCGTCCCCTTCTTCAGGTACGGGCCGTAGCGGCCGTTCTGCGCGGTGATCTCGACGCCCTCGGCGTCCTGGCCGACGACGCGCGGCAGCGACATCAGCTTGAGCGCGTCGGCCAGCGTCACCGTGTCGAGCGACATCGACTTGAAGAGGGAGGCGGTCCGCGGCTTCACCGCGTTCTTGCCGGTGGTCGGCGTGCCCTCGGGCAGCACCTCGGTGACGTACGGGCCGTACCGGCCGTCCTTGGCGATGATCTGGTTGCCGGACTCGGGGTCGGTGCCCAGCTCGAAGTCGCCGCTCGGCTTGGCGAGCAGCTCCTCCGCCAGCTCGACGGTGAGCTCGTCCGGCGCCATGTCGTCGGGGACGTCGGCGCGCTGGTGCCCCTCGGAGTCCTTCTCGCCCCGCTCGATGTACGGGCCGTACCGGCCGACGCGGAGCTTGATGTCGTTGCCGACGGGGAAGGAGGAAATCTCCCGGGCGTCGATGGCGCCGAGGTCGGTGACGAGTTCCTTCAGGCCGCCGAGGTGGTCGCCGTCGCCGTTGCCGACGTCGGAGGCCGCTCCGGCACCGGCCGTGTCCTCGCCCGCACCGAAGTAGAAACGCTTCAGCCACGGCACGGACTGGGCCTCGCCCCGCGCGATGCGGTCGAGGTCGTCCTCCATCCGCGCGGTGAAGTCGTAGTCGACGAGCCGGCCGAAGTGCTTCTCCAGCAGGTTGACGACGGCGAAGGAGAGGAAGGACGGGACGAGCGCCGTGCCCTTCTTGAAGACGTAACCGCGGTCGAGGATCGTCCCGATGATCGAGGCGTACGTCGACGGGCGGCCGATCTCGCGCTCTTCGAGCTCCTTGACCAGCGACGCCTCGGTGTAGCGGGCGGGCGGCTTGGTGGAGTGGCCGTCGGCGGTGATCTCCTCGGCCGAGAGTGCGTCGCCCTCGGCGACCTGCGGCAGCCTGCGCTCGCGGTCGTCCAGCTCGGCGTTCGGGTCGTCGGCTCCCTCGACGTACGCCTTCATGAAGCCGTGGAAGGTGATCGTCTTGCCCGAGGCGGAGAACTCGGCGTCCCGGCCGTCGCTCGCCCGGCCGCCGATCTTGACGGTGACGGAGTTGCCGACCGCGTCCTTCATCTGGGACGCGACGGTCCGCTTCCAGATCAGCTCGTACAGACGGAACTGGTCACCGGTCAGGCCGGTCTCGGCCGGGGTGCGGAAGCGGTCGCCGGAGGGACGGATCGCCTCGTGCGCCTCCTGCGCGTTCTTGACCTTCACCGCGTAGGTGCGCGGCTTCTCCGGCAGGTAGTTCGCGCCGTACAGCTCGGTCACCTGCGCCCGGGCGGCGGTGATCGCCGTGTCCGAGAGGGTCGTGGAGTCCGTACGCATGTAGGTGATGAAGCCGTTCTCGTACAGCTTCTGCGCGACCTGCATGGTCGCCTTCGCCCCGAAGCCGAGCTTGCGGCTCGCCTCCTGCTGGAGCGTGGTCGTACGGAACGGGGCGTACGGCGAGCGGCGGTACGGCTTCGACTCGACCGAGCGGACCGCGAAGGCCGAGTCGGCGAGAGCGGCGGCCAGGGCGCGGGCGTTCGTCTCGTCCAGGTGCATGACCTGGCCGGAGGCTGCCTTCAGCTGTCCGTCCGCACCGAAGTCGCGACCCTGGGCGACACGCCGCCCGTCGACCGCGCTGAGACGGGCGATCAGGGTGGACGGGTCCGAGGCGTCACCGGTGCGACCGGTGGCGAAGGTGCCCGTCAGGTCCCAGTAGGAGGCGGAGCGGAAGGCGATGCGCTCGCGTTCCCGCTCGACGACGAGCCGGGTGGCGACGGACTGGACACGGCCCGCCGACAGCCGGGGCATGACCTTCTTCCACAGGACCGGCGAGACCTCGTAGCCGTAGAGACGGTCGAGGATGCGGCGGGTTTCCTGGGCGTCGACCATGCGCTGGTTGAGCTCACGCGGGTTGGCCACGGCGGCCCGGATCGCGTCCTTGGTGATCTCGTGGAAGACCATCCGGTGGACCGGGACCTTGGGCTTGAGGACTTCCTGCAGGTGCCACGCGATGGCTTCGCCCTCGCGGTCCTCATCGGTGGCGAGGAAGAGTTCGTCGGACTCGGCCAGCAGCTGCTTGAGCTTCCTGACCTGGGCTTTCTTGTCCGCGTTGACGACGTAGACGGGCTGGAAGTCGTGATCGACGTCGACCCCGAGCCGCCGGACCTCGCCGGTGTACTCGTCGGGGACCTCGGCCGCGCCGTTCGGGAGGTCGCGGATGTGCCCGACGCTCGCCTCGACGACGTATCCGGGGCCGAGATAGCCCTTGATCGTCTTCGCCTTGGCAGGCGACTCGACGATGACGAGTCGGCGGCCGCCCTCTGCGGTCTCGCTGGTCGGGGACAACTTCGCTCTTCTCTCCGGTCGGCACTCGATGCGCATCCACACGGCGGCTCGGAAGCCACTGGAGGTGCTGTCGCTGCGGAGTGTGACGGTACAACCCGCCCCCGTGTCAAACGGCAAAAGCCCGCAACGGCCACTCGAACGGTAACCCGACTTCCGGCATTCCTGCCGCCCGGACCGTCCCTTCCACACCGGGTACGGCCGCTGCCTGCGGGTTCCGGGGCGCCGGGGAGGGGGTGCGGAGGCTGCGCGAAGACGGTGCGGAGCAGACGTGAAGAGGGGTGCTGCGGGGCCCGGTCCGGGCGGTCCGGCGGACTCCCGGCCCGCGCGCCCGACACGCCGGATTCGATCAGATGCCGGTGAGGACCCACACGCCGAGGACGAGGAAAAGTACGCCGAAGACCGTCGAAAGCACGGCGGCGTATACGGGGCTCACTCCCAGAGCCACCGGCGCGCGCCGGGCCGTGCGCGCCCCTGTCCAGATGAGGAGGGCGGCGCCGAACAGCGCGAAGACCGATCCCCCGATGGCCGCCGGTCCGCTCTCCATGTCTCCGCACCCCTGTCCTGGCCCGCGCACCGGGTCCGGCGGGCCCGGTCGGCCGGACCCGGGCGGGGCCGGCTCGCCCACGGGACGCGCAGGGGGAGGCTGCCACCCCCGGACGTCGGCCACGCGAACCCCGGGTGAACAGCGGACCCGACGTGGCTGCCGGACGGCCGGCCCGGCGGGGGGACGTACGGCGCGACCGGCGCGTACCCCCTGCCCAGGCCGGGGCTCGGCCGAGCGCGCCTGCCCGGGCCGCGTGCGCCCGCTCAGGCCGGGCGTACGCCGTCCCGGACGCGAATGCTCAGGCCGGGGCTCCCGCTCAGGCCCGGGCTCCCGCTCAGGCCGTACGCCCCGCTCAGGCCCGGGCTCCCGCTCAGGCCGTACGCCCGCTCAGGCCCGGGCTCCCGCTCAGGCCGTACGCCCGGCCCTGTCGGCGCCCGGGGTCACCGGCTCCAGGAAGCCCTCCTCGACCAGGAGCCTGATCGCCTGGGGGGTACGGTCCCGCAGCAGCACCGGATCCTCACCCATCAACTGGGCGATGGCGTCCAGAATGCGGCCCGCCGGCAGCGAACCGTCGCAGACGCCGGCGAACCCGGCGCCCACCGAGTCCACCTTGGTGGCCCGCCGCATGCCACGGTGCTGACGCAGCACCACGTGCTCGGGGTCCTCCGCACCCGGCAGCCCGACCTGCTCCTGCACGACCTCCTCGGCGAGCGTGAAATGTCCCGCGAGCAGCGAGGCGTCGTCCTGGGCGCGCAGATAGTCCTGGCGGGCGAAGTGCCCGAGCACGGCAGGCCCGAGGGGCTGCTCGATCGAGTGCGGCCACTCCTCCACGACGACCGACGGATTCCCGGCGGCGGCCGCGGCGGACTTGCGGAGGGTGATCCAGCCAAATCCGACCGCGGTGGTCCCGCGCGCCTCGAACTCGTCGAGCCATGCCTCGTAACGAGCGGTGTACTCGGCCGGATCGGAGCGGTGGTCACCGCTGTCGCGCAGCCACAGCTCGGCGTACTGGGTGACGTCCTGCACCTCCCGCTGCACGATCCAGGCGTCGCAGCCGGCCGGCACCCAGGAACGGAGCCGGTCCTGCCACTCCTCGCCCTCCACGTGCTGCCAGTTGGCGAGGAACTGGGCGTACCCCCCGTCGTTCAGCCGGGCGCCCGACTGCTGGACCAGGGTGCGGCAGAGGTCGTCGCCGCCCATGCCGCCGTCGCGGTAGGTGAGGCGGGCGCCGGGCGAGATGACGAACGGCGGATTCGAGACAATCAGGTCGTAGGTCTCCTCGGCGACCGGTTCGAAGAGGGACCCCTCCCGCAGATCGGCCGGGGCGGCGCCGGAGAGGGCGAGCGTGAGCCGCGTGAAGTCCAGGGCGCGCGGGTTGAGGTCGGTGGCGGTGACGCGCGTGGCGTGCTGTGCCGCGTGGAGCGCCTGGATACCGGAGCCCGTGCCCAGGTCGAGGGCGGAGGCCACCGCGGTACGGACCGTGATCCCGGCGAGCGTGGTGGAGGCGCCACCGACCCCGAGGACGACTCCTTCCTCGTGCGATCCGATACCGCCCGCGCCTCCGACCGCGCAGCCGAGATCGGAGACGATGAACCAGTCCTCACCCTCGGGGCCGCCGTACGGGCGGACGTCGACGGTCGCCCGCACCTCGCCGTCCGCCTCGCGCACCCAGCCGTCCGCCAGGCAGAGGGCGAGGGGAAGCGCCGCTTCCGCCCGAGCCACCGGAACGGGCCGCTGAAGAAGGAAGAGCCGCACCAGCGTGTCGAGCGCGGTGTCGCCCCCGGCGGCGCGCAGCGCGGGAACCGTCTCGGCGCGCGCGAGGGCCGCGTAGGCCGGTGCGCCGAGCAGTTCCAGGAGTCCGTCCGCGGTGAAAGCGGCTGCGAGCAGCGCTTCACGGAGCGCGGGAACGTGCTCTGGCTGTGGCAGGCGGGGCCCCGAGGGGCTTGTCGGTGCTGAAGGGCTCTTCGTACTCACGCCCCCATTGTCTCCGCTCCCACCGACAACGGCAGCGGCCCGGCCACCGCGACGGGTGACCGGGCCAACGCGCCCCGGCGACGTACAGAAGCCAGGAGGGCTACGACGGCTACGAGGCCTTGGCCTTGGAGGCCGGGGCGCCCGATCCGGGGGAGGAGGAGGCTGCGGGGCTCTTGCAGCTGTCCTGCTTGGCCATGGCGCTCCCGACCTCGCCGGACTGCAGCTTGTTCAGCGCGTCGGCACCGCTGCTACTGGTGTTCTTCAACTCCTCGGCGATGTCCTTGAGGCCATCGGCGAACTTCGCCTGGTCCTCGGTGTCGAGTGCGTCCACCTCGCTCTTGAGCTTCGCGTACGCCGCGGAGGAGGCGTTGAGTCCCTTCACCGCCTCCTGCTGCGTGGCCTCACCGTCGTCGACGGGCGGGGCGCCGGCCGAGTCCACGGCCGAGCCGAGCGCCTTGTACGCCTCCGAGATCTGCTGGAAGGCGGCCGAGTCGGTCCTCTGCACGTCGGCGGGCTGGCTGTTGTCCGCGGTCTGCTCCTGGATGGCGGCGTTGGCGTCCGCGATCTTCTGCAGCTGCGGCTGGATCTGGTCGCACACCTTCTTGGCCCAGTCGTCGACCTCGTCGTTGCTGTCGTCGCTGCAACCCGTCAGCGTCAGTACGAGTACCGCACCGCCGGACAGTGCGGCCGCAAGCTTCTTGTTCACCGAATCGGTCCCTTCCAAGGCTCTCGGCCCCGGAACTTACACGCCAAGTGGGCGACATCCGGGCGCCGGTCTCCCGGTACGTGCCCATTTGCAGCCATTTGCATCAAGAGGGGCGGAGGAGATTCAACTCACCCTCCGCAGCCGTGCCGCCCAGGCGGACCACCCTGCGGACAGCAATCCCACCTTCACCCGAACGGATGACGGCCCACACACACGGAGCCCTGCGCTCGGCCCGTACGGCGGACCAATCGTCAGCCCTCATCCGGAGCAGCCGATGTGACTGGATGTCATGCTAGGGCCCAGGAAAAGCCGGAGGTTTCCCGACGATCACCAGAGGTGCCTCGCGGTTCGTCATGGCTCCGTCCGAGGTTCTTCCTGGTCCGTGGTGGTTCCTCGTGGTACCGCAGGAGGTTCGCGGCCCTCCGGGGCGGGGGGTACGGATGGGCATGAGGCCGCGGCGCGGACGGCGTCGCGGAAGTACGCGGCGCGCGGGAGCGCGCGGCCCACCGCGGAGAATGCTTCGCGCGGCAAAGCCACACGGGAGATGTGAGACCCCACCTCGGCCGCACTCGCGACCACCCTCGGCAGTCGTCACAGGCACCGGAAAAGAGCACGCGGACCCGAGGGGCGAGGCGCACCCTGCACGAACATCGCAACCATCGCGAACAATCGCAACCATCGCGAACATCGGGCTTCAACGGCCCCAGCAGGCCCGTGCGCCATGTGGGCGCCGCGGGGAAGAGCGATCAGGGAAAGACCACCGCGGGCGCGGTCGGCCAGGTCATCCGGATCACGCCGCCGTTCACCCCCGACCGGACCTCCACGTCGTCGACCAGCCCCTTGATGACGGCAAGACCCATTTCGTCCTCACCTTCACCGTCCGGATCCGGCTCCGGTTCGTCGAGCCCCACCGGTACGACCGACGCGGCCCGGCGTGCGCCGGGAACGGCGCCTTGGGCATCGCTTCCCGGACCTGGCACATCGTCGCCGACCTCGATGGAGAACGACTTCTCCTCGTCCGTCAGCACCACGGCCACCGGGGTGTCGATGCCGTGAGCGTGGTGCAGCCCGACAGCCCGGCTGCAGGCCTCGCCGACCGCGAGTCTGACCTCGTCGAGCACCGCCTCGTCGACGCCGGCCCGGCGTGCCACAGCGGCTGCCACCAGGCGGGCCGTCCGGACATGTTCAGGCTGTGCGCTGAAGCGGAGTTCAACGGTGGCCATGAGATCCCCCTCGAACGTAGGGCGTGCGTCTCAGAGGCCCGGGCGTGGCGCCCGCACCCCTGGTCCTTCCGGAGCCCGTCGAGCGGGCGGCCGACCTCTCGGT
>NZ_JBHWZJ010000124.1:0-18325 GCF_042728415.1 Streptomyces sp. NPDC060198
GCACCACGATCGAGTGGTGTGCGTCCGCTTCCGTCGTGTGCGCATGACCCGGCGTACCGATGTGCGACCCGGGGGGTGTTGACGGTCCGTCGACCACACCCGGGGTGCGCTGTCCCGGAGTGTGGTGTTCAGGGGATGACGATGACGGGGCGTTGCGCCCGGCGGGCGAGACGGCCGGCCACGGAGCCGAAGATCCGGCCCACCAGACCGTGCGTCGACCCGACGACGATGGCGTCGGCGGCATACTCGCGGCCGACTTCCTCGAGTTCGTGACAGATGTCGCCGCCGCGCTCGACCAGCACCCACGGCACCTCGGAGAGGTATTCCGCGCAAGCCAGTTCGAGACCGAGCACCTCGGTGCGGTGATCGGGCACGTCGACGAAGACGGGCGGTTCGCAGCCTGCCCAGACGGTGGTCGGAAGCCGGTTGGCGACGTGCACGATGATCAGCCCGGAGCCGGATCTGCACGCCATGCCGATCGCGTAGGCGAGCGCGCGCTCACTGGACGTGGAGCCGTCGAAACCGACCACGACACCGTGCCGGAAGGCCGGGTCGCAGGAATGACATGTTTCTTCGACCGTCAGAGGGTCCGACCCGTGGTCGGTTACCTGCTTGCGGTCTGCGGGTTCAGGGGATTCGTGACCGGCCATCGGTGTCTCGGCGAAGAGAGTCCTCGTGAGGAGGGAACGGCTAGGGGGACGTACTCGACTGCGGGGCGCGGGTGTGCGGGACTGGCGAGTTGCGTCGGACGACCGCCCGGGACCGTGGTCCGACGACGGGCGTCCAGGGCTGTCGCCCCGGGCTGCTGTCGGGCCCTTGTCCGGGAATCATCTTTCCAACCCTTTACCCCCAAGGGTACGGCGCCACTCCTCCACTGCCCAGACCGCCGCAAAGCGCGTGACGCGCTTTGGGGGAGCATGCACGAGGCGAGGGCGGATGGCAATGCCGGTTGCCCACTACACGGAGCGTTCCGCGGTCGCGGATGCCCCCCGCCCCGTTTTCCGACGCGCCGGTATGGGCCGCGGAGAGGCTCCGGCACCCGACGCTTGCCTCGTACTGACCCATGGAACGCACCCTGTTGGCCATCTCGGGCCATCGGCGGCCGCGTCGTCGCGCCGGGGTTCACAACCGGAGCGAGCGCGTGGTGACCGCCGGCATCCGACGCCGTCCCGCCGTTCCGCGCCAGGCCGGCCACGAGCGCAAGAGGGCGCACGGACAGGCGCACCCGGCGCAAGCGAATTCCTTGCGTGCGCCGGTGAATCCGTTGGCCCACCGGACTCGCGCCCACTCCCCGGCCCGCTGCCGTCCGTGCCCCGTGAGCGGTCGACGGCGGAGCGCGCATCCGTCGGCGGGCTTCCTCGCAGGTGCGCGAGGGGCGCGATCGAAAGCGTTCCCAGTACGCGGGGAGCGCGCCGGAGCATGACCGAATCGCGCGCACGCGACCGTCTCTTTTGAGCCAACTTCACATCTGCGCCGAAACCTTGGCGATGTGCCCCTCATTCGCACTTGTCACCAGGCAGGAACGGACCGCGCGGTACGCTTTCACCCGACGCGGACGGGCCATGATCGCGGCGCGCACTTCACAGTGCCGCTCGCGAGTGGAACGCTTCGTGATCGAACGCTTCACGCCACGTTGCCTTGTCGACATTGAGCCGGTGAGGGAACGTGTCAATTCGGTATCGCCGGACGCAGTAGGTTCGATCTTGGAATCGAGCACTGGGGACACGTGCGGCGCCGAGGGGACACGTGCAGGAGCGACAGGCCTGTAGGGACCAGGGAGACGCGAACACCGAGGGGGGCTTAGCGTCATGAGCCAGGACTCCGCATCCGCAACGGAGGCCGCACGGAAGTTGGCCGGGCGGCGACGCCGGGAAGTCGTAGCCGTACTGCTGTTCAGCGGCGGCCCGATCTTCGAGAGCTCCATCCCGCTCTCCGTCTTCGGCATCGACCGGCAGGACGCGGGCGTACCGCGTTACCGACTGCTGGTCTGTGGCGGCGAGGAGGGACCGCTGCGCACCACCGGCGGTCTCGAACTCACCGCGCCGTACGGCCTGGAGGCGATCAGCAGGGCAGGCACCGTGGTGGTGCCCGCCTGGCGTTCGATCACCTCGCCGCCGCCGGTCGAGGCGCTCGACGCGCTGCGCCGTGCCCACGAGGAGGGCGCCCGCATCGTCGGGCTCTGCACGGGGGCCTTCGTGCTCGCCGCCGCCGGACTGCTGGACGGCCGCCCTGCGACGACGCACTGGATGTACGCGCCGACGCTGGCCAAGCGCTATCCGTCGGTGCACGTCGATCCGCGCGAGCTCTTCGTCGACGACGGGGACGTCCTCACCTCGGCCGGTACGGCCGCCGGGATCGACCTCTGCCTGCACATCGTGCGTACGGACCACGGCACGGAGGCCGCCGGAGCGCTGGCCCGTCGGCTCGTGGTGCCGCCGCGCCGCAGCGGCGGCCAGGAACGCTATCTCGACAGGTCTTTACCCGAAGAGATCGGCTCCGACCCGCTCGCCGAGGTCGTGGCCTGGGCCTTGGAGCACCTGCACGAGCAGTTCGACGTGGAGACGCTGGCGGCCCGCGCCTACATGAGCCGCCGCACGTTCGACCGGCGCTTCCGCTCACTCACCGGCAGCGCGCCGCTCCAGTGGCTGATCACCCAGCGGGTGCTCCAGGCGCAGCGACTGCTGGAGACGTCGGACTACTCGGTGGACGAGGTCGCGGGTCGCTGCGGCTTCCGCTCGCCGGTGGCGCTGCGCGGTCACTTCCGCCGCCAGCTCGGCTCCTCCCCCGCGGCATACCGGGGCGCCTACCGGGCCCGCCGGCCGGGCTCGGGTCCGGAGGCGGGAGCGGCCGAGGCCGCGGTGCCGGCGCAGGTCTCGTCCGCGGTCCGCAGGATGCCGAGCGGTTCCGCGGGGCTGGCCGCGTTCGCGGCCTCCCCCGGGACGCCGGTCCTCCCCGACCGGCCGGACCGGGGCCCGGAGGGATACACCGGCGGACGCCCGGCCCTGCCGGGACAGCGGAGTGCCCCGTAGGGTGGGGCCCATGAACGACCGCATGGTATGGATCGACTGCGAGATGACCGGACTCTCGTTGACGGACGACGCACTCGTCGAGGTGGCGGCTCTGGTCACCGACTCGGAGTTGAACGTGCTCGGCGAAGGGGTGGACATCGTGATCCGCCCGCCGGACGCGGCCCTGGAGACCATGCCCGAGGTGGTGCGGCGGATGCACACCACCTCGGGCCTCCTGGACGAGCTGGCCGGGGGCACCACCCTGGCCGACGCCGAGGCCCAGGTGCTGGCATACGTGCGCGAGCACGTGAAGGAGCCGGGCAAGGCCCCGCTCTGCGGAAACTCCGTCGGCACCGACCGGGGTTTCCTCGCGCGCGACATGCAGGCGCTGGAGGGGTACCTCCACTACCGCATCGTCGACGTCTCCTCGGTCAAGGAGCTGGCCCGGCGCTGGTTCCCTAAGGCGTATTTCAACAGCCCGGCCAAGAGTGGCAACCACCGGGCGCTCGCCGACATCCGCGAGTCCATCGCGGAGCTGCGCTACTACCGCGAGGCCGTCTTCGTGCCCCAGCCCGGCCCGGACTCGGACCGCGCCAAGGAGATCGCCGCACGCCACGTGGTGCGCCCCGAGCAGTAGCCGCACCCGCGCGGAACCCCCTGTTCACGGGCCCGAGAGGGCCCCTGAACAGGGCTGCGGAAGGTGCCGCGGAAAGGTGGCGCGAGCACCCTCGAAAACCCTGTACACTTTTTCTCGGCCGGTCGGAAACGCCCGGGCGAACATGGTGGGTATAGCTCAGATGGTAGAGCACCTGGTTGTGGTCCAGGATGTCGCGGGTTCGAGTCCCGTTACTCACCCTTGAAGGAGAAAGCCCGGTCCGCGGAAGCGGACCGGGCTTTCTGCGTGTGCGGTCCGGCCGACACCGAACCCGCGGCGCCGCACCCGGCACCGGCACACTCACCCACCGTGACGGGGGCCCGTGGCCTGTGGTGCGTACTCCCGCCCGCCTACGGCTCCTGCCGCAGCGACGCTCGTCCCGATCCGGCGGGCGGAGCCTGGGAGCGGCGTACTTTCAGCCGCTCGCCGGAAGCCAGTTCCGGTTTCAGGGTCACCTGTACTTGGTGGGTCGTCTGGCGGTCCAGCGTCGCGCCGAGCTCGGCCGTGACCACCCCGATCCGGACACCGCCCTTGCCGGTGCCGGTCCGGTGGACCTGGACGGTAAAAGTCAGATTCACGTCCTCCACGGTGAAACCGAGGTTCTGGCCCGCCGCGTCGGCGCGGGCGAGTTCCAGTTCGCCCCTGATCCGGCGGATCACCTCGGCCAACCCAACGAAGTCGGGTTCGTTCGTCAATTCGCCTCCACAGACGGCCTGTTGAACCAGTGACATCAGTATGCGACAGCTCCGGGCGCCCGTATAGTCACGGGCATGGCTGTGGACGGGGGAGTCCTGGCCGTCTCGTCGATGGAGACGCCGAGTTGGGCGGTGCGGCTCCGAGGAGCGGACGGTGAGATCGCGGGGGCCGGCATTCTGCTGAGCGCCGACCACGTGCTCACCTGCGCCCACGTGGTGGGCGGGGTGGGGGCCGTCCTCACCGCGGAGTTCGTCGGGGCTCCGGGGCACGGTGTACCCGCGGTCCTCGCCCGGGTGGACGACGACGCCTACGTACCGGAAGCACTCGACGCGGACGGCGATCCCCGTGGGGACGTCGCCCTGCTGCGGCTGGAGAAGCCACGGCCGCCGGGGGACGCCGTCCGGCTGCACCGGCTGTCCGCACCCGACCGCAAGGTACGGATGTACGGCTTCCCGCTCGACCACAACGGCGGCATCTGGTTCCGCGCCACCGTCGTGGGCGGCTGCGGACGCGACGGGCAGGTACAGATGAGCCCGGCCAGTCCGGGCGAGGTGGCGAGCCCGGGGTGCAGTGGCGCGGGGGTCGCCGACAGCCTGACCGGCGAGGTCATCGGAATGGTGCTCAGCGGCCAACGGGACCAGCACGGCAACCTCTACTCCTACATGACGCCCGCCGAGACCATCGTCCGCCATCTGCCCCGGGTCGAGGCATTCACGGTGGGGCGCACGGCGGTCGACGACCGGCTGCGCTCCACCGACGACGACGCCGCCCGGGATCTGTTCGACGAGCGGTTCGCCCAGCGCCTCGCCGACTGGCTTCAGGACGACGGCACCCCGTTGAAGATCAGTGTGGTCGGGCACGACGACGACGCGCGCGCCGCCACGCTGCGCCGCGCCATCACACTCGCCGACCGGGAATTGCGCACCGCGGTCTCCGTCGGCCGCACCTCCCTCGAACCGCCCGGCACCGTCCCGTCGGCCGGCGACCACGACCTCGCGTTGCACGCCGGAGGTCTGGCCTCCACCGAGATGGCCGAGCGGATCGCCGAGCGCATGGGGTTGTGGCAGCACACCGGGGAATCCCCGGCCGACCGCATCCGGACGGCGAAGGTCACGCTCACCCTGGTCGTCGTCGGCGTGGACGAGGCGCTCGACCCTCCGGCGCTGCTGGAGCTCCTGGACGTACTGCGCGCAGGGGGCAGCCGCCTGCTGCTGGTCTTCCGCACGGACGGCGAACACCACCGCCAGGCGCGCCGGCTCCTGCTGGACCGGCCGGCACGGGAGCACCGGGACAGGCTCGTCGAGCGGCTGCGGGACATCACGGGCCCCCTCGCCGCAGCCGTGTTCGAGCGCCGCTCGACCGTGGTGCCGGAGGGTGTCCCTCCACTCGACTCGGATCTGGTGGCCGCGCACGCCGCCCTCTTCGACCTGCTCCGGGCGAGAGCCCCCGGCGGCGGACCTGATGCGGCCCGGTACGAACAGCTGGCCGACCGGGTCTCCGCCCGGCTGACGAGGCACCTCCGCCGCCTCGACGAGCTGGCCGCCCGGCGCGACGAGCTCACCGGCCGGCTGCGCAGCTACCACGTCCTGCATCAGCGCGCCACCCGGGGCGCGGAGGATCCGGCGGTCGACGAGCTCTACCTGCGGGCCCACTCCCTGCTCCGGGCGACCCCCTGCGACGTACGCGCGGCGGAGGCGGCGGTGGACGACTTCACCCGCCGGGTCGACGCCCGCACGGAGCCCGGCGGGAACGCGAGGGCCCGCACGGACCACGGGAACGCGGCGAGCGGCACGGACTGCGGCAGCGGGTACGGGGACGCTTTCCCGTGCCGCGACGGGGGGCGACCGGAATGAGCGGCACGGAGTGCGGCAGACGCGACTGCCGGGGCGGCCGGATCATGGTCACCGGTTTCTGCGACACCTGCTTCCGCCGTGCCGCCACTCCCGCGACGCGCCCGACCCGTCCCGCCGAGCCGTCGGCCCGCCCGGCCGAGCCGTCGGTACCCGCGCGCAGTCCCGTCCCTCCGCCCGTCGGCGCGCTCGACCGCGACGGACTGCTGGTCCTCCCGTATCTGCCCGCGCCCCCGCCGTCCGAGGCGGCCCGGACCGAAGCCACTCCTCCCACCGGCGGCCGGCGCTGCGGTGTCGACAACTGCGCCGGCACCATCGGCATCTCGTACGACGGCGGCCCCGCACCCGACCACGGGTTCTGCCCGGACTGCGGTACGGCGTACTCGTTCCTGCCGAAACTGCGCCCCGGCGACCGGGTCGGCGACCACTACGAGGTTCTGGGCTATCTCGCGGTCGGCGGCCACGGCTGGGTCTACCTGGCCGAGGACACCCGGGTGCCCGGCCTGCACGTCGTCCTCAAGGGGCTGATCAACACCGGGGACGCCGTGGCCCGCCGGGGGGCCGTCGAGGAGCGCCGCTCGCTCACCACCCTCCATCACCGCGACATCGTCCGCATCGTCACCCACGTCGGGCACCAGGCACCGGGCGATGCCGAACCGACCGGCTACATCGTCATGGAGTACGTCGGCGGCCGGTCCCTGGCCTGGATCCGGTTCGCCCCCGAGGACGAGCTGAAGCGGCTGTTCGGCGAGGAGGGCTTCACCTTCGGTCACGTCATCACCTACGGATGCAAGATCCTCGGTGCGCTGGAGTACCTGCACGACCAGGGCCTGCTCTACTGCGACATGAAGCCCGAGAACGTCATCCACTACGGCCGCGAGATCAAGGTCATCGACCTCGGCGCCATCCGCCGGACCGACGACCGCTCGTCCGGGCTCGTCCACACGAACGGCTACGCGCCGTCGAAGAAGGAGCGCGACGCACGCGGCTTCACCGTCGACAGCGACCTGTACACCGTCGGCCGGACTCTGAAGGTGCTCGCCGAACGGGCGACCGTGCCCGCCGGTCTGGCCGCGCGCTCCTTCGAGGAACTGATCCGCCGTGCCACCCACCCCGAGCCGGCCGCCCGGTTCCGTTCGGCGGCGGAGATGTCCCGCCAGTTGTGGGAGGTGCTGCGTGAGCACCAGGCGCTCGGCGGGCACGAGCCGTACCCGGAACGCTCCACCCGGTTCGGGGCGACGGCCGCCGTCTTCGGTGACGGCCTCGGTACGGCCCCCGCGCTGGACCGGTGGACGGAACGCCCGGACGGCGGGGTGCCGGTGCTGCCGGCCGGCGCTCCCGATCCCCGGGAGACGGCCCGTGCCCTGCCGGTCCCCCGCCCCGATGCCTCGGACCCGGCGGCGGTGCTGCTCGGCGGGCTCGCCGCCGGCACTCCCGACCGCATCGCCGAGCAGGCGGAGACCGATCCGGCCTTGCGCACCGCGGAGACCGCGCTGTGGCTGTGCCGCGCCTATCTGAACGCCGGGGACACGGAGCGCGCCGGGGCGTGGATGGCCCGGGCAGAGGCGTGGAGCGGTCCTCACGACTGGCGGATCTTCTGGCACCGGGGACTGGCGCATCTCACGCGCGGGGCGGTGGACGAGGCGGAGGGGGAGTTCGCCGCTGCCTACGCCGCGTTGCCCGGTGAGGCCGCGCCCCGGGCGGCCGCGGGCCCACCAGGCGGCGGCCCGCGAGCAGTTGGCGGAGCAGTACTACGAGGCGGTCAGGCGACGCGATCCCACGCAGGGCAGCGCCGCCTTCGGAGTGGCCCGGCTTCGCCTGCGCAGGGACGGCCGCCGGTCGGCCGTCGACGTCCTGGACGAGGTACCGGCTACGTCCCGGCACTACGACGCCGCCCGTGTCGCCGCGGTCCGGGTGCTGACCGGCCGGCTGCCGGGCGGTTCCCGGCCGGCCGGTGCCGAACTGCGCGAGGCTGCCCGGCGGCTCGCCGGGCTGCACCTGGACGACCGCGGGGCGCGGGACCGGCTGGTGACCGAAGTGCGGGAGCAAGCCCTCGCGCACCGCCCGCCGGAGGGATGGGGCGGCGGCTTTCCCGCCGGTGAGCTGTTCGGTCCGCAGGACACCGAGGACGCCCTGCGCGGGCTCCTGCACCGGTCGTTGAAGGGGCTGGCCGGCCAGGCACGCAGCGTCGACGCACGGGGCGACCTGCTCGACCTGGCGTACTCGGTGCTCCCCGTACCGCCCGGCCCGCGCACGCTGCTGCGGGGGTGGCGGGGGACGGCGTGAGCACCCGGTGGTGCGGGACACCGCCGACGAGCACCGGCCCACGGTGGAGCAGCACGGCAGGACCACAGGGCAACAGCGCAACAGAAACTCAGGAACTCAGCAACGGCGGGAACGACGGCGAGGGGACACGGACAGCGTGGACACGGAGAGGCCCCGGGCGGGCGGGACGGCCGGGCGGGTCGCGGTGGGGCTGGAGACGAGCCAGTGGAAGTACCTCTCCGACGGGGCCGCGGACCCGCAGATGCACTGCGTCCTCAGCGTCCGGGTGGACGGTACCGGGGGCGTCGGCCGACCGGACGCGCCCATGCTCGCGCAGGTCCTCGCCGTCGACTGTTCCAGCTCGATGAGCTGGCCGGTGGAGAAACTGCACGCGGCACAGCAGGCGGCGCTCGCGGCGATCCGCAAGCTGCCCGACGGCACCCCGTTCGCGGTGGTGAGGGGCGATCACCAGGCGACCATGGCCTACCCGGCCACCCCTGGGATGGCCCTGGCCTCGCCCGGCACCCGGGCGCGCGCGGCGCGTGCCGTGCACGACCTGGTCGCGGGCGGTGGCACCTGCATCGGCTCCTGGCTGGATCTGAGCCGTCGGCTGCTGACGGAGCAGGACGCGCCCATCGGACACGTCCTGCTGCTGACCGACGGCAAGAACCAGCACGACGAGCAGATGCCGCTCGACCAGGTGCTGGATACCTGCGCGGGCCGGTTCGTCTGCGACGCCTGGGGCATCGGCGACCACTGGGACGGCCGGGAACTGGTGCGTATCACCACCCGGCTGCACGGCCGCGCCGACTCGGTGCGCGAGGAACGGGACCTGCCCGCCGCGTACGAGAGGCTGGTGGACGGTCTCCTCACCAAGTCGGTGCCCGAGCTGACGATCTCCGTGACCACGATGCCCGGTTGCTCGGTGCGCTACCTCAAGCAGGTCTATCCCGCCAAGACCGAGCTGACCGCCGAGGCGGACGGCACCGGGCGGTTCGTCACCCGGGCCTGGGGCGACGAGACCCGCCGCTACCAGTTGTGCCTGTCGGCGGACCCGTCGGGCCGCCCGCGCGAGGAGGACCTCCAGCTCGCGATCGTCGCCGTCGACGTCCCCGGCGGCGAGGCGCGGCTCCCTCCGCCGCAGCCCTGCCTGGTGCACTGGACGCAGAATCCGGCCCTGTCCCAGCACACCGACGACCAGGTCGAGCACTTCGAACAGCATCAGCGGCTCGGCGAGGCCCTGGCGGCGGCCACCGACGCCCACCGCGGCGGCAGGCTCGACCTGGCCGCGCACCAGCTCGGCCGAAGCGTCCAGCTGGCACACGCCATGGGCGCCCGCGAGGTCCTCGACCGGCTGGCACGACTGGTGCACGTCGACGACGCCGAGACCGGCCAGGTCGCGCTGCGCCCCGGCGTGACCGCTGCCGACTTCGAGCATCTGATCACCGCCGCCAGCCACAGCACCTACGGCCCCGAGTCCGGGAGCGCGGCGGGCGCCCCACCGGCCGGCGGCGGGGCCACCGTGCGCTGTCCGCGGTGCTCCGACAGGTCCCCGGCCACCGCCAAGTTCTGCCCGTCGTGCGGCCACCGCTTCGAGGCACGGCCGTGAGCACCACGGGCCGGGACCTGGCACGCAGACTCAGAGGGCTGGTGGCCCTCGGGACCGCCACCACCCTGGTGCTCTTCCTCGCCTACCGGGGCGTGCACGGCGACGCGGTTCCGCTGTCCGACGCGACCACGCCCGCGGTCCTGGCCGTCGACACCGCCCGCAACGCCCTGTACGACGCGCACGACATCGTCCGGGACAGCGGCGCCGGGGGCGACACGAGCGGCGAGTTCTACACCCAGATCTCGGTCGCCCAGCAGAGCCTCGCGGTCGCCGCGTCCGAGAACGTGATGGGCCTGGAGGGCCGCCACGACCTCCAGACGGTCACCGGGCTGATCGCCGTCTACTCGATCTGGCTGGACCGCCGGGGGCGAGAACCGGCCGGGTCCCCACTGCGCGCCGCCTACCTGCAGTACGCCGAGCGGGTCCTGGGCCCGGGGACCGGCGGCGACATCATGAGCCGTCTCGCCGACCTGCGCGCGGGGGAGGTGGCCGAGGCCCGGCGACAGGCGTCCTTCCCTTGGCCGCTGTGGCTCGGCTGGGGCATGGTCGCGGTGCTGTGGACGCTGCTCTGCGCGGCGCTGCTGGAGACCCAGCGGTTCCTGCGACACCGCTTCCGCCGCCCGTTCGACCTGCGTCTGCTGGGGGCCACCGTGCTGTGCTTCACCAGTGTGCCGACGCTGGCCTGGCACACGGTCGCCGTACACGGTGCGATGGCCGGGGCCCTGTCCGAGATCGTGCGTCCGCTTCCCGCGGCCGAGGTGCCCGACACCGCCGACGACGTGCACGGAGCGCTCCGGCACGCCTGGTTCTGGGCGTCGTTGTCCGAGTGGGTTCTGCTGGGAGGAGTCGTGGTGGTGGCATTGACGGTGTGGGGGCTGTGGCCGCGGATCGCCGAGTACCGGTTCCGGGTCCAGCGGTGAGGCGCCCCCGGCCCCGCACGCTCGGCATCCTCTGCGTCTGCCTGGTCCTGGTCGCATCCGGCGTATACGCCGGGGTGCGATGGGCCCGCGGTCCGCAGGGCTCCGTCACCCTGCTCGCCAACTGGAGCGGCGAGGAGCGCGCGCAGTTCGAGGAGCACGTCATCGAGCCGTTCGAGAAGAAGTACCGGATCGATGTGATCTACCAGGGCAGCTCGGCGCTCAGCCAGGTGCTCGCCGCCGACATAGCGGCCGGCGACCCGCCCGACGTGGCGGTGTTGCCCGGCCCCGGAGAACTCCTCACCTACGCGGCGGAGGGCCGGCTGCATCCGCTGGACGGCCTGTTCGACCCTGGTCAGTACGACCGTTTCTGGGCACCCGAGATCTCCGTCGGGGACGAGGACCCCCACACGTACTGGCTGCCGGTGAAGACGGGTCTGAAGAGCATGGTGTGGTACGCGGGACCGGTGCCCTCGCCCGGAGCGGCGCCCGGCCGGTGGTGCCTCGGCATGGAGTCCGGCGCGACCTCCGGCTGGCCCGGCACCGACTGGGTCGAGGACATCCTGCTCCAGCAGGCGGGGCCGCAGGTGTACGAGGAGTGGGCCGACGGCAAGCTGCCGTGGGCCGACGACGCCGTCCGGAAAGCCTGGACGACCTGGGCGGACATGGTGGGCGCGGGCAGCGGCGAGCGGATCGAGAAGGCTCTCGTCACGGACTTCGCCGACACCTGCCCGCCAAACCGCCTGGAGCACCAGGGCTCCTTCCGCGCCGAGACCTGGCGGCAGGTGGCCGGCAGCGACTTCGCCCACTCCTCCGACGTCCTCGCCTCGCCCGGGCGGAACGCGGGCGCCTGGGAGGTCTCCGGCGACCTCGCGGCCGTACTGGACCCGACGCCGGAGGCCGAGCAGCTGATCCGCTTCCTGGCCGACCCCTCCACCGCACTGCCGGAGTACGCGGCGAACAGGGCCGCACCCTCCGCCGACGGGCAGGACGAAACGGAACGGAGGATCGCGAGCATCCTCCGGGGCACCGACGGAATCCGCTGCTGGGACGCCTCCGACGCGATGCCCCGGGCCACCCGGGACGCCTTCCACCTGGCCGTGCTGCGCCATCTCGTCGCCCCGGGCGAACTCGACGACCGGCTGGAGGAGCTGGAGGAGCTCCGCGTGGCGCAGAACCTGCCGGTCTGCAGCGGCGGTTGACCGGGGCGGCGGGGCCCCCGGGCCGTCGGGGCGGCGTAGCCTCGGTGCGCATGGTGCACGTACTGAGCAGCAGGACGCTGTTGCGTCCCACCGACCCCGAGCGCACCCGCGCCTTCTACGGCCAGGCCCTCGGTCTCGCGGTCCACCGCGAGTTCGGTACCGGCCCCGAGCGCGGCACGGTCTACTTCCTGGGCGGCGGGTTCCTCGAAGTCTCCGGCCGGGGCGACTCCCCGCCCTCCCCCGGCCTGCGGCTCTGGCTCCAGGTCGCCGATGTCGCCGCCGCCCACGAGGAACTCCTCACGCGCGGTGTGCCGGTCCTGCGACCGCCCGTCCAGGAGCCGTGGGGGCTGATCGAGATGTGGATCGCCGACCCGGACGGGCTGCGCATCGCGGTCGTCGAGGTCCCCGCGGACCACCCGTTGCGCAGCCGTCCCTGAGCGCGCTCTCGTCGTACAGGCCCCGGGGCGTGTGTCGAAGGTCCCGCCTGTCCGGTGACGCCCGGCACGCACCCTCGCCGCGCTGCCGGGGTCGCCCCGACACGTCCAGTACCGGGGCGACCCTCCGCCCTGCGATCGCACGCACCGGACGCCCCCGGACCGGCCCCTCGGGCGGACGCCGCCACTTCCGACACACGCCCCGCTCCCCTCACGAAGAGGCGCGGACGACCAGTTCGGTCGGGAGCACCAGGTGCCGGCGCTCGTCGGTGGGGTCGGTGATCTGCTGGAGGAGGACCTCGGTCATGGCGCGTCCCATCTCCTCTATGGGCTGGCGGACGCTGGTGAGGCCGGGCTCCATGTGACGGGCCACCACCGAGTCGTCGAAGCCGACGAGGGCCACGTCGTCCGGGATGCGGCGGCCGGCCTCACGCAGGACGTGGCGGGCGCCGGCCGCCATCACGTCGGAGGCGGCGAAGACGGCGTCCAGGTCGGGGTGGCGGGCGAGCAGTTCGTGCATCGCGCGGGCGCCGCCCTCCTCGGTGAAGTCGGCGAGGGCGATGAGGCGTTCGTCCGGGGCGAGGCCCGCTTCGGCGATCGCCTGGCGGTAGCCGTCCAGGCGGCGCTGGGCGCCGTAGACCTCCAGGCGTCCGGTGATGGTGCCGATGGTGCGGCGGCCCTGCGCGATGAGGTGCGCGACGGCCGTGCGGCCGCCCTGGAAGTTGTCCGAGTCGACCGAGGTGAGCGGTTCGTCGGCGCCGCGCTGGCCGCTGATGACGCACGGCATGCCGAGCTGCTCCAGGAGTTCGGGCAGCGGGTCGTCGGCGTGCACGGAGACGAGCAGGACGCCGTCGACGCGGTGCGCGGTGAGGTACTGGGCGAGCCTGCGGCGCTCACGGTCGCTGCCGGCGAGGGTGAGGAGCAGCTGCATGTCGGTGTCGGCGAGCGCGGCACCCACTCCCCGGACTATGTCGGAGAAGTACGGCTCGGCGAAGAAGCGGGCCTCCGGCTCGGGTACCACGAGCGCGATGGCGTCGGTGCGGTTTCCGGCCAGGGCACGTGCGGCGCGATTGGGTACGTATCCCAGTTCGGCGATGGCGGCCTCGACCACCTCGCGGGTCTGGTCGCTGACGCGCGGCGAGCCGTTGATGACGCGGGAGACCGTGCCGCGGCCCACGCCCGCTCTGACGGCGACCTCTTCGAGCGTCGGCCGCCCGCCGCCCCGTACGCGTGCTGACACCATGTCCGCCTCCCGTTCTCCGTCAACTTCTCACAGTCGAATATGTCGAAGAAAGCCCTGTCGATAGATTCCCTTGACACGTTTCCGGACCCGGGGGCTGCCGAAGAGCACCAAATTTGGGAGCGCTCCCAATCGTACGGGACACCTCTCGGACGCACGAAGACCCGGCTGCATTCACAGCCGGGTCTTCGTGCCGGGGGCGTGTGGTGCGCCCCTCGCGGACGCAGGTGGGCGGGGAGGCCGTCTGCGCCGAGGGGGTGTCAGGAGGAGTCGCGGCCGGTCAGGCGGCCTCGACTCCTCCCGCACCCCCGGGCTTCGCGGCGCGGGTGCGGACGCGTCAGGCCTGCGGGAGTCCGTGGCGGCGGATCACGTCGGAGTACCAGTGGGCGCTCGCCTTGGGGATGCGGGTCTGCGTCGCGTAGTCGACGTAGACCATGCCGAAGCGCTTCGAGTAGCCGTACGCCCACTCGAAGTTGTCCATCAGCGACCAGAGGAAGTAGCCGCGGACGTCCACGCCGTCGGCGATGGCGCGCCGGACGGCGTCGATGTGGCCGTGCAGGTACGCGATGCGCTCCGGGTCCTCGACACGGCCCTCGGGCGACACGTAGTCGTCGAAGGCGGCGCCGTTCTCGGTGACCATGAGCGCGACGTCCGGGAACTCGCGGGCGGTGTCGACCAGCAGGGCGTGCAGGCCGTCGGGGTCGATGGACCAGTCCATCGCCGTGACGGGCTTGCCGTCCGCCTTGTGGAAGGCGACATGCTCCGAGCCGGGCCACGGCGAGTGCGAACTGTCGCCGTGGGCGTGGCTGTTGCTCTCAGCGCCACCGCCCGAGGGGTCGGTGACCAGGGTCGGCGCGTAGTAGTTGATGCCGAGGACGTCGAACGGCCGCGAGATCGTCGTCAGGTCGCCTTCGCGCACCAGCTTCGACCAGTCGACGAGGTGCTTGGTGTCGGCGATCAGGTCCTCGGGGTAGGCGCCGTGCAGCATCGGGCCGGTGAAGACCCGGTTGCCGACGGCGTCGATGCGGCGGGCCGCGTCGACGTCACCGGGGGCGTCGCTGAGCGGGCGCACCTGGTGGAGGTTGAGGGTGACCGAGGTCTGCGCGCCGGCGGGGATGGAAGCGCGCAGAGCCTCGATCGCCCGTCCGTGGGCGAGGTTGAGGTGGTGGGCCGCCTGGAGCGCAGCGCCCGGGTCGGTACGGCCGGGGGCGTGGACGCCCGAGCCGTAGCCGAGGTAGGCGGAGCACCAGGGCTCGTTGAGCGTGGTCCACGTGCCGACGCGGTCGCCGAGGGCGCCGGCCATGATCGCCGCGTAGTCGGCGAACCGCTCGGCGGTGGCGCGCTCGGGCCAGCCGCCGGCGTCCTCCAACTCCTGCGGGAGGTCCCAGTGGTAGAGGGTCGCGACGGGCTGGATGCCCGCTTCGAGCAGCTCGTCGACGAGCTTGCGGTAGAAGTCGAGGCCGCGCTCGACGGCCGGGCCCCGACCGGTGGGCTGCACGCGGGACCAGGAGATGGAGAAGCGGTAGGCACCGAGGCCCAGCTCCTTCATCATCGCCACGTCGTCGCGGTAGCGGTGGTAGTGGTCGCCGGCGATGTCACCGGTGTCGCCGTTGCGGACCTTGCCGGGGGTGCGGGAGAAGGTGTCCCAGATGGACGGGGTGCGGCCGTCCTCCGAGGCGGCGCCTTCCACCTGGTAGGCGGCGGTGGCAGCGCCCCAGACGAATCCGGGCGGGAAGACGAGGGCGTCGGCGGCCTGCTTGGGGGCGAGGTCGGGGCGTACAGCGGTCATGCGGGAGCGCTCCCATGGATGAAGGGGAAGAGGGGGTTCCGGGGCCCGCGCGGGCACCTGTGGGGGCGTCGCGCGGGGCACCGGAGGTGCGGGCCGGGGTGTCTCAGCCCTTGACCGCGCCGGACATGATGCCGCCGACGATCTGCTTGCCGAAGATCACGAACACCGCCAGCAACGGCAGCGTACTGATCAGGGCACCCGCCATGACGATCGACTGGTCCGGCGTGTACGAGGCGCTCAGCTGGCCGAGGGCCACCTGGATCGTGGGGTTCGCCTGGTTGAGTGCGAGATACGGCCAGAAGAAGTCGTTCCACGCCTGGACGAAGGTGAGCATGCCGAGCACCATCATCGCGGGGCGCGCCACCGGGAGCACCACGCTGAGCACGACGCGGAAGTTGCTCGCGCCGTCGATCTTGGCGGCCTCGATCAGCTCGTACGGAAGCGCCTCCAGCAGGTACTGCCGCATGAAGAAGACACCGAACGCGCTGACCAGGGTCGGGAAGATGACCGACTCCAGCTTTCCGCCCCAGCCGATGTCCGACATCATCATGAACAGCGGGACGACGCTGAGCTGCGGCGGGATCGTCAGCGTGGCGATGACCGCGGTCATCAGCCAACCGCGGCCCTTGAAACGCATCTTGGCGAAGGCGTAGCCGGCGAGAGTGCAGAAGAACAGTGTCGCGGCGGTGATGGACGCCGAGACGATGAGGGTGTTGACGATGGCCTTGCCGAGGTTGGCGTTCTCCCAGGCGGCCTGGAGGTTGTGCCAGAGCCGGCCGCCCGGCAGGAACGGCGGCGTGCTGGCCAGGACCTCGTCCTGCGTGTGCGAGGCGGCGACGAACGTCCAGTACAGCGGCAGGACCGAGCCGATGCCGATGACGATCAGCGCGATGTAGGTGAACGGGCCGGCCTTGTGGGTGTCGCCCGCGCCCATGGCGAGGCGGCCCTTGCGGGGGGCGCGGCGGTCCGGCTTCGGCCGCCCGGGGGCGGAGACCTTGGCGGGGGTGCTGGTGATGGTCATGAGAGGTATCGCTCCCGGTCAGGCCGCGGAACGGCGTACGAAGCGGCCGATGATCCAGTTGATCAGCGCGATGGCCAGCAGGAGGGCGAGCATGGACCAGGCCACGGCGGCCGACAGGCCGAGGTGCTGCAGGTTCCAGCCGTAGTTGTAGAGGTAGATGCTCAGCGTCTCGTACTGGTGCTCGGTGCCGCCGATGGCGCCGATCGCGCCGCCTTCCAGCAGCAGCGGCTCACCGAACAGCTGCATGGAGCCGATGGTGGAGATGACGATCGTGAAGAGGATCGTCGGCCGCAGCGACGGGATGGTCACCTTGATGAACTGCTGCCAGCGGTTGGCGCCGTCCAGCGAGGCCGCCTCGTAGAGGTCGCCCGGCACGGCCTGCATCGCGGCGAGGTAGATCAGCGCGTTGTAGCCGGTCCACCGCCAGATCACGATGACCGAGATGGCGATCTTCGAAGTCCAGTGCCCGTTGCCCCAGTTGGTGTCGCCGAAGCCGACGAAGTGCAGGACCCAGTTGAGGAGTCCGCCGTCGGTCCGGAAGACCAGGGCGAAAACGAGTGCCGCGGTGGCGACGGAGGTCGCGTACGGCGTCAGGATGATGGTGCGCCAGAAGGTGCTGGCACGCAGCTTGTAGTTGAGCAGGTGGGCCAGGCCCAGCGCCACCAGCAGCTGCGGAACGGTGGACATGACACCGATGAGGAACGTGTTGCTGACGGCCGTCCAGAACTCCGAGTCCTGGAAGATCTTGACGAAGTTGTCGAAGCCGACCCATTCCATCTGGTCCATGCCGGTCATCTCGACCCGGTGGAGGGCGATCCAGCCGGTGTAGATGAGCGGGTAGAGGCCGAAGGCCCCGAAGACCAGGAAGAAGGGGGCTATGTACGCGTACGGGGACGCCTTGTCGTCGAACCGCCACAGCCGGCTCCGCCAGGTCTGCCGGCTGCTCACCGGTTTCTGTCGGGAACCACGGGGTGGCGGGACGTAGGCGTCCCGGGTGGGGGTCGAGGTTGCCACGGGCGGGAGTCCTTCCCTGGGGTGCGCCGGCGGGCGCGTCGATCGGTACCGGGCCGGCCCGGCTACGGGAGTGCGTGTCCCGGTGCGGTGCGGAGCGGTGCCGGTCGTGTGGGGCTGGATGGGCGGAACCGTCGATTCCGGGGGCCGGCCTGTGCGGAGCCGGACGGCGGAACGAGCGGAGTGGTGCGGGCCGAAGTGGCCGGTGGTTCGGTTGCGGGAACGGGTTCGGGAGCCTCCGGGCCGGTGAACCGGTGGAGCCGGGTCACGTCTGCGCCTACGAGCCGGGGGAGGCCGGCGGTTCGGCTGCGCGGACGCCCTGGGCGGCGGGCCGGGGAGGCCGCTGGTGCGGCTTCGGCGACGGGCCGGGAGGAACGGTGGCCGTGCGGGCGGTGCGGGTGTGCGGGCGGTGCGGGTGTGCGGGCGGTGCGGGTGTGTCTGCGCGGGTGGCGCGGGTACTGCGGTGGATCTGCGCGCGGGCTGTGCGGTGGATCTGCGCGCGGGTGCTGCGGGGCCGGGTGCGGGGCGCCGTGTGCGGGCCGGCGGACTCGTGTGGCGCCGGCCTTCGCCGGCGGCCGTTCTCCCGGGCCCGGTGTGCGGGGGTCCGGGAGAACGGACCGGTGGCGTG
>NZ_JBHWZJ010000125.1:0-18237 GCF_042728415.1 Streptomyces sp. NPDC060198
ATCCGTCACTTCGGATCCGCCCCGAACCACGCCCTGCCCGCTCAGGCCCCCGGTCCGCCGCCGGGGCCGGGACGGGTCAGGCGCGCCTTCCCTGTCCGAACTCGCCGCCCGTGTCCTTGCCGGTGCCGGTGTCCATGCCGTCCGCGTAGTCGATCTTCTCCTTGCGGACTTCGGCGGAGACCTCCTTCTGTTCGGTCACCCGGTCCCGTTCCAGCCGTACGCGTTCCACGGCCACGGCCTCCTTGCGCACGGTCGCGCGCTCCGCGTGCAGGGTCACCTCCACGTCCTGCTCGCCGATGGCGGTCCGACCGGTCACCTTCTCGCCCGGGGCCAGCGGCTCCCGGACCACGCGTACCTCCTCGTGCGAGACGGGCACCGTGCGGGTGACCTCCTCCGTCACGACGTACTTGTGCAGGCGGGCCCTCCCGCTCTCGTACTCCTCCGTGCCGACGCGCAGCTGCTCCTCGGAGCGGATGAGTTCCTCCTGGCCGGCGAGATCGGCCTTCGACATGTCGGGAGCGGAGCGCTCCGCTCCGGCGCCCACCAGCGGCCGGGTTCCAGCCGCGGCGTCGGCGTCCCGGTGCTTGCCGGCACCCGGCATGCCCGCGGTACCGCCGGTCGCCTTGCCGGTACCGGTCGTGCGGGCCGCGGCGCCCGCCGCCCCCGCACCCGCGGCGGCGCCGGCCGCGCCACCCATCGCACCCGTACCTGCCGTCGTCCGGCCGTCCGCGCCCATGTTCGTACCCGCGGTACTCCTGGGCTTCCTCGTGAGTCCGTAGTGGCGGTAGAGCTCTTCCTCCTCGGCGACGGAGAGGTGGGCGTCCGCGTCCACCCGGGGAGCGTCCTTCACGCTCTCCTTCGGGTGCGCCACGTGCAGGTCCGAGCCGACCCGACGGGCTCCGGCGAGCGGAACGAAGCTCTCCTTCATCCCGAACATGCCGGTCTTGACCGTGACCCAGTCGGGCTTGCCGGTGTCGTCGTCGACGTACACCCGGCCGACATTGCCGACCTTCTCGCCCCCGTTGTCGTAGACGGTGAGACCGTCGAGCTCTCCGGAATCCGTGAAACCGTCAGCGGCTGCCATGACCGATGCCTCCTCGCCCGGACGCGTCCTGTGGTGGGTCCACTCAGGTGCGGCACGCCCGGTTCCATCGCGCCTCACCCGGATGGCCCCTGCAACCCACCGGCCGTCCGGGCCCCGGCGGTCAGGGCGCGTCGCCCCCGCCCCGGCCCGTGCCCGCCGGGAAAGGTGACCCGGGCCACGCGTTAGGCCATACGGGTGACGGCCCCGGTGACGGGCCGGTGAGGACCCCGGCCGGGACACCGGGCGGGCGGTGCCCCACGGGACCGGGGCCCCGCATAGGATCGACCGGCCATCGTCGTCCGCACCGGCGGGCCGTCCGCAACCGGCCGCCGCCGCACACCCCGGGAACCGCCATCACCTCCGTCCCCCTCCAGCTCCCGGCGCCGCGCGGGCTCCTGCGCACCCGGCACGAGGACGGCCACCGCCTGAGCCATCTGGTCTGGCGGCTGGCCCCCGGCAGCCGCGTCTGCAGCAGCGCGGTCCTGGGCGGCGGCATCGGCAGCCGCGCCTGGATCCTCAACGCCCAGGTGCCCGGCGGCTACCCGAGGCTCGACCCCGACCTGCACCTCGCGCAGATCGCCGCGGCGGAGGGCCTCGAAGGACCGGGCGCCGGACTCATGACCGCCGCCGACGTGAGCGCGTACACCGAGGCGCACGACGAGGGGGTGACGGCCACCGTCACCAGCGGCCTCGGCGTCCGAGGGTGGGCAGCCGCACCGGCACCGGGGGCGGTCGGCCCGCTGCCGGCCGGGACGGTCAACATCGTGGTCACACTCCCGGTAGCCCTCAGTGACGCCGCCTTGGTCAACGCGGTCGCCACCGCCACCGAGGCGAAGGTGCAGGCGCTCCTGGACGCCGGACTCGACTGCTCCGGCACCCCCACGGACGCCGTCTGCGTCGCCGTGCCCGCCCCGGGGCCCGAGGGTGCGCAACCGTTCGCCGGACCCCGCTCGCTCTGGGGCGCACGCCTGGCGAGGGCGGTGCACGCGGCCGTGCTCGAAGGCGCGCCGGCCCACCCGCGCGAGGGACGCGAGAGGAGCCGTCCGGCCGGTGGGCCCGGGGCCGCCCGCGGATGACGGCCCGCGGGTCGGCCGCCCTCAGACCACCGTCACAGGGTGGCGGACCACCGCGTCGAAGAGGTACCCCTGCGTGTTGTGCGCGGTGGTCTCCGGCTGGGTCCGCCCGGACCGGTCGGTGGCCCGTGCCAGCAGGACGCCCGGCCCGGTGCGGTCCGGCACCCACGGGGTGGACCACCGCACCCAGCTCCCCGCGCGCGGCTCGTCGTGCAGCCGGGCCCGCCGCCAGCGGACACCCCCGTCCGTGCTGACCTCCACCGACCGGACCGGGGCTCCGCCCGACCAGGACCTTCCCGTCAGGCGGACCGGCCGGTGCGCGGTGAAGGACGCGCCGAGCGGAAGCTCGAAGGCGCTCTTGAGCGTCTGCCGGGTCAGCGGCGCGCTGCCCTCGGCGGGATAGCCCGGTCCGAACAGCCGGTAGAGCGTGGTGTTCCACGGGGACACCAGCGGCTCGGCGCTCACCTCGATGTCGCCCACCCACTTGATGTTGGCGATCCCCACCCACGAGGGCACGACGAGCCGCACCGGAAAGCCGTGGTCCGGCGGGAGCGGCTCACCGTTCATCTCGTAGGCGAGCAGCACGTCGTCCAGTGCCTTGGACACCGGCAGCGGCCGCCGTACCCGCCCCAGGTTCGTCCCGTCGGTCACGACCTCCGCGTCCAGGCCGCGCGGCAGCACGTCGACGGCGTGCCGGCCGATGCCCGCCCTGCGCAGCACGGTACGCAGCGGCACCCCGCGCCAGCGCGCCGTCCCGATCGCGCCGAGCGTCCACGCCGTGCCGCTGACCTGCTGGTTCTGCTGGGAGGCGTAGAAGCTGCGGCCGTTGCCCGCGCACTCGACGAACGCGGTCCGGGTGACGGACGGCAGGGCGCGCAAGGCGTCGTACGAGAAGTCCACCGGGCCGCCCGTCAGCCCGTCGCCCCAGACGGTGAGCTTCCAGTCGGCGGCCTCGATACGGGGGGTCGCGGTGTGGTTGCGCACGAAGAAGCGGTCCGTGCCGGTGAGTACTCCCGTCCCGCGCAGCGCGGCGAAGTTGGTCTCCGCGTTGGTGCCCCGGATCGTGAACAGGTCAGCGGGCAGCGGCTTCACCACACCGGGCAGCGACTCCGCCGCGTACGCGGGTGCGGCGGCCGAGGCCAGCGGAACGGCCACGGAGGCGGCGGCAAGAAGCCTCAGCAGATCCCGCCGGTCGATGCCGGCGGACCGTGCCCGGCCACCGGCCCACTGGCGCATGCGCGTCCGGTCGTACGCGGACTCGGTCGGTGGTGCGTGAACCACGAGTGCTCCTCGGATGCGGAGATAGGGGTACCGACGCGGCTTCGCCGCGGGCCGGTTACGGACCGTAGGGCGAGCCGCGCAGGTCGGGAAGGCGCTCGCCCGACCCGCCACGAACCTGCAACGTGGCGGCAACACCGGGGCACCGGCCGTGCGTCGTCCGGGCGCGCTCCCCGGATGTTTCCTGTCGCGCGGGCCGGTCGGGGGGCGAAAGGCTTTGCCCGGAACCCCGCACCGCACCGAACATGGCGCCATGACCTCACCCACCATCACAGCGGCTGCCTCGGGCACCTGGACCCTCGGCGACCGGACGGTCAACCGGATCGGTTTCGGCTCCATGCGGCTGCCGCAGACGGGCGCCGCGTTCGACCCCGACGCCGCCCCGCGCGACCGCGACCAGGCGATCGGCGTGCTGCGCCGGGCAGTCGAGCTCGGCGTCAACCACATCGACACGGCGGCCTTCTACTTCTCGCGCCTGCGCTCCGCCAACGAGCTGATCAACCGGGCGCTCGCGCCCTATGCGGACGACCTGGTCATCACCACCAAGGTGGGCCCCGGCCGGGCCCCTTCGGGCGAGTGGATCCCGCACGCGACCCCGGAACGGCTGCGCGAGCAGGTCGAGGAGAACCTGCGCCAGCTCGGCCGCGACCATCTCGACGTCGTCAACCTCCGTGTACTGGGCGCGGATTCGATCGCCGAGCGCTTCGGTGCGCTCGCCGAACTGCGTGAGCGTGGACTCATCCGCCACCTGGGCATCTCCAACGTGCGCCCCGAGCACCTCGCCGAGGCACGGAAGATCGCTCCCGTGGTGTGCGTGCAGAATCTCTACGGCATCCAGGTGCGCCCCGACCAGGACGAGTTCGTCGACAGGTGCGGGGAGCTGGGCATCGCGTTCGTGCCGTTCTACTCGATCGCCGGAGCCGGTCGCGACAAGGGCGCCGGTGCCGAGCCGGAGCGGGACGAGGTGGCGGAAGTCGCGCGGGCGCACGGCGCGAGTGCCGCCCAGGTCCGGCTGGCATGGACGCTGCACCGCGGCCCGCACGTGCTGGCCATCCCCGGCACCGGAGATCCGGCGCACCTGGAGGAGAACGTGGCCGCCGGGGCCCTGCGTCTGACGGAGGAGGATCTGGTCCTGCTGGACGCCGCCCACCACGCGGCCACCCCGCCCGCCGGGACCTGACCGCACCGAGGCCGTTCGCCACCCCGCGTCCCCGTCCGCTCCGCACGGGCGCCGGGAGAGCGGCACGTGCGAGGGGCGCGACCGGAAGGCCGCGCCCCTCGCTCTCCCCTCCCGGACGGTGCCCGTCCCGCCGGGGTCACTCCTCGGTGAGCATTCCGTCGCGCAGCTTGCGCAGCATCCGGCTGAGCAGCCGGGACACGTGCATCTGGGAGATGCCCAGTTCGGCCCCGATCTGGGCCTGCGTCAGCTCCTGGCCGAAGCGCATGTCGATGATCCGGCGTTCCCGCGCGTCCAGCCGGTCCATGAGCGGGGCGAGCGCCTGGAGGTTCTCCACGCCCTCCATGGCGGAGTCCGGTTCGCCGAGCACGTCGGCGAAGGTCCGGCCGTTCGTGTGCGGGCGGCCCGATTCACCGCTGTCGGTGGGCATGTCGAGCGAACCCGCGGTGTAGCCGTTCGAGGCGACGATGCCCTCCGTGACCTCCTCGGGCGTCAGCTCCAGATGGTCGGCGAGTTCCTGGACCGTCGGGTCGCGGTCCAGCTCGACGGCGAGGAGATCCTTGGCCTTGGCGAGGTCGACCCGCAGCTCCTGAAGCCGCCGGGGTACGTGGACGGCCCAGCTGGTGTCACGGAAGAAACGTTTGATCTCGCCGACGATGTAGGGCACGGCGAAGGAGGTGAACTCCACTTCGCGCGAGAGGTCGAACCGGTCGATGGCCTTGATCAGCCCGATGGTGCCGACCTGGACGATGTCCTCCATGTCCCCGCTGCCCCGGTTGCGGAACCGGCCGGCGGCGAAGCGGACGAGAGAGAGGTTCATCTCGATCAGCGTGTTCCGCGCGTACTGATACGCGTGAGTGCCCTCTTCCAGCTCCTGGAGGCGGTCGAAGAAGACGCGCGAGAGCTGACGTGCGTCCTGAGGGGCGACCTTCCCGGCGTCCTCGATCCACGGGAGCCCGTCCGTCACCTCCGCTCTGTCCGCGCTGGTGATCCGTGCCGTGTGTGCGGTCATCCCGTCACGCTCCCCTTGGTCGAAGGCCCTCAGGTAATGGCACCTTCCCCGGGCCCGGGGGCTCATGCGCCGTCAGCGAAAGGGATCGGGAACGGAGTTCGGAATTGGCCTGGAAGCGCCGGTGTCAGCGCGGACCCGCTGTCACCGGCGGGGCCGAGAGCCCGTCGGCGTACAGAACCGCCCCACCGGTACGGGGGAGCCCGGTGGGGCGGTCGCCACCAGAGTGCCACAGGTGGGCGCCGCGAGGAGGCGTACCGGCCAGGCTTCCTCCGTCCGTGACGATGCCCACCGTCCGAGCGGGGAATATCCGGATCGCCGCGGGCGCTTTTCGCCAGATGCGGTGTCACGGTCCGGCGCCGCGCCCACCGAGGAACACCGGAGCGAGGAAAGCATGTCCGAGGTCTACGTCACCGATCACCGCGGAGCCCCCGCGAGCAGGGGGAGCGGCACGGTGGGCGCACCCGCCCCCGCGCGGGCGAGTTCCGGTCGTCCCCTCCACCCCCTGGACAACCCGTCTCTCTCCGCACTGACCGGCAACCAGGCGCACTTCGCCGAACGTCTCGGACGCGTCGCGCGCTTCCCCGCCGACGTGGCGCCCTGGTTCGCGCTGCCCCAGGAGCCCGACGCGCAGGACTGGGCGGACGCCGCCGCACTCGCCGGGCCCGGCGCCACGGTCGCGCTCATGGGCGTCCAGCAGGCCCCGCCCCGGGACTGGGAGATCGAATTCGAGATCGAAGGTGTGCAGCTGACCGGCGAGGGGCTGCGCCCGGAGCCGTACCCCGAAGCGGTGCTCCTCGGCGCCGACGACGTACCGGACATGCTGGACCTGGTCGACCGCACCCGTCCCGGCCCCTTCCTGCCGCGCACCGTCGAACTCGGTACGTATCTGGGCGTCCGGCGTGAAGGGGTACTGGTCGCGATGGCGGGGGAGCGGGTGCGACCGGCGGGCTGGAGCGAGATCAGCGCGGTCTGCACCGACGAGTCCGTTCGGGGCCAGGGCCTCGCGACCCGGCTGGTCCTGGCCGTCGCCCACGCGATCACGGAGCGCGGTGACATCCCGTTCCTGCACGCCGCGGCCGAGAACACCGGGGCGGTCCGGCTCTACGAGTCCCTCGGCTTCCGCCTGCGCCGCACCACCGTGTTCCGGGGCGCGACGACCCCGTCCGTCCTGCCCGCCCCGGTGACCGGAGTCTGACGGCGGACCGCTGTGCCCCGGCCCGTACGCCACGGCGGCCGGGCCGGGGCCCCGCCCCGTACGCACGGGCGGAACGCCGTGGCGACCCGGCCGTGCGCAGCGGTCAGGAGGCCGGGTCGACCAGGCGGAACATGCCGGTCATGTCGCCGGGCGTGAACCCCTCGTCCGTGTAGAGCGCCGCGCCCTCCCCGGTGGAGAAGAGCCCGACGAAGGCGGGCGCGGGCGCGGTGGCCCGCACGTGGTCCAGGAGCCGGCGCAGCAGCAGTCTCCCGATCCCCTCACCCTGACGGGAGGGGATGACCGCCAGGTCCTGCACGTAGAAGTAGGAGACGCCGTCGCCCACCAGGCGTCCCATGCCGATCACCTCCTCGCCGTCCAGCGCGACGACACCGGCCGTGGAGCCGGCGAGGGAGGCGGCCAGGAAATCCCAGGAGAAGGCGTGGGACCAGCCCACCGCCTCCGCGATCCTCCGGTGTTCGTCCACGGTGGGCAGCCGGTCGACCAGGACGAGGTTGGTGCGTGTCATGGGACGGATTATCCGACGAGCTCGTCGAGGGGTATCCCGCCGCCCTCCAAAAGTCCCGGTGCGACACGTGTCCCACTGCGACATTTTTGGGTGTACGGTGCAGACATGAGCACGGAACAGAGGGAACCGGAGAGGCGGGGCCGCAAGGCACGCCGGACCCGGGACACGCTGGCCCGCGCCGCGTTCGAGCTCGTACTCGACCGGGGCCTGCGCACGGTGACGGTCGAGGAGATCGCGGAAGCGGCCGACGTCGACCGGCGCACCTTCAGCCGGTACTTCCGGAGCAAGGAGGACGCGGTCCTCGACGCCGTACGCGGCGACGGCGACCGCATCAACGAGGCCCTGCGCGCCCGGCCCGCCCACGAGCCCCCGCTCACCGCCTACCGGCGTGCCGTGCTCGACTGGCTCGACGACACCGCCGCCGGGCCCTGGCACCTGCGCCCCCGGATCTTCGACCTGCTGGTCATGGCCGAGGAGGAGCCGACCCTCTACGCGGCGTACCACCACATCCGGGTGGACGCCCAGGAGGAATCCGTCGGCATCCTCGCGGACCGGCTCGGCGTGGACCGCCGCGAGGACATCCGTCCCGCGGTGACGGTCGCCGCGGGGGCCGGAGCCCTGCTCGCCGCGCAGGCCGCTTGGGTCCGCGGAGGTCTCCCGGCGGCCCTGCCCGAACTCGTGGTCCAGGCGTTCGACGCCCTCTCCTCGGACCTTCTGACCCCGGCCCCACAAGGGCCGGAGCACCGCAGCACCACAGAAAGAAGCACCACGTCATGAGCACTGACCTCTCCACTTCCTACGCGACCGAGTTCACCGGCAAGGTCGCCCTGGTCACCGGCGGTGCCTCCGGCATCGGTCTGGCCCTGTCGCGGCGCCTCGCGGCCGGCGGCGCGGCGGTCGTTGTCGCCGACTACGACGAGGAGAGCGCCCGCAAGGCCGTCGCGGAGTTGACCGCCACCGGTGCCCGCGCCGCCGCCGTCCGCCTCGACGTCACCGACCCCGCCTCCGTCGAAGCGGGCGTCCGGTTCGCCGTCGACACCTTCGGCGCCCTGCACCTCGCCGTGAACAACGCCGGCATCGGCGGCCCCGCCGCCCCCACCGGCGAGTACGCCGTCGAGGACTGGAACCGCGTCGTCGCCACCAACCTCAGCGGCGTCTTCCACTCGATGCGCTACGAGATCCCCGAGCTGCTCAAGACCGGCGGCGGTGCCATCGTCAACATCTCCTCCATCCTCGGCACCAACGGCTTCGCCCAGTCCCCGGCCTACGTCGCCGCCAAGCATGGCGTCGTGGGCCTGACCAAGACGGCGGCCCTGGAGTACGCGGCGCAGAACATCCGCGTCAACGCCGTGGGCCCGGGCTTCATCGACACCCCGCTGCTGCGCAACACCGACGGTCCGGCGCGCGACCACCTGATCTCGCTCCACCCCGCGGGCCGTCTTGGCACCTCGGAGGAGGTCGCCGAGCTGGCCGCGTTCCTGCTCTCCGACCGCGCTTCCTTCGTCCATGGCAGCTACCACCTGGTCGACGGCGGCTACTCCGCCTCCTGACCACCTCCTCCTGGACACGCTCCAGGGGGCGACGGGGGCACAGCAAGAGGGGCGCGTCACTCGCGGACCGGCCGAAACCCGGCCGGACGCGGCGGCGGGCCCGGTACAGAACAGAGGGAGAACCATGAAGGCAGTTCAGTACCGCACCGTCGGCGCGGCACCCGAGGTCGTAGAGATTCCGAAGCCCGTGCCCGGACCGGGACAGGTCCTGCTGAAGGTCACCGCGGCCGGTGTCTGCCACTCCGACATCGCCGTGATGAGCTGGTCCGCCGAAGAACTCACCTACCCGCTGCCGCTCACCCTGGGCCACGAGGGCGTCGGCACCGTCGTCGAGCTGGGCGAGGGCGCGCAGGGCGTCTCGGTCGGGGACAACGTCGCCGTCTACGGCCCCTGGGGCTGCGGTACCTGCGTGAACTGCGCCGAGGGCCGGGAGAACTACTGCCTGCGCGCGGCGGAACTCGGCATCATGCCGCCCGGCCTCGGCAACCCCGGCGCCATGGCCGAGTACATGATCGTCGACGACACCCGCCACCTCGTCCCGATCGGCGATCTCGACCCGGTCAAGACGGTGTCCCTGACCGACGCCGGGCTCACGCCCTACCACGCGATCAAGCGCTCGCTGCCGAAGCTGCTGCCCGGTGCCACCGCCGTCGTCATCGGCACCGGCGGCCTCGGCCACGTCGCCATCCAGCTGCTGCGCGCGATGACCGCGGTCAAGGTCATCGCCCTCGACGTCACCGAGGAGAAGCTGGAGCTGGCCCGCAAGGTCGGCGCCCACGAGACCGTCCTCTCCGACGAGAACGCCGCCGCCAAGGTGCGCGAGCTCACCGGCGGGACCGGTGCCAAGGTCGTGCTGGACTTCGTCGGCGTTCCCCCGACCGTGAAGACGGCCGGAGAGGTCGCCTCCGTGGACAGTGACGTCACCATCGTCGGCATCGGCGGCGGTCTCCTGCCCGTCGGCTTCGGCGTTCTGCCGTTCGCCACCTCGGTCACCGCGCCCTACTGGGGCTCCCGCAAGGAGCTCGCCGAGGTCATCGAGCTGGCGCACGCCGGCGCCGTCGACGTCCACGTCGAGACGTACTCCATCGACGAGGCGCCGCTCGCCTACGAGCGCCTGCACGACGGCAAGATCAACGGCCGGGCGGTCATCCTGCCCAACGGCTGACACACACCCCGGGCCCCGTCCGTCCTCCCCCCGGGACGGGCGGGGCCCGGTCCCTTCGTCGCTCGTACGAGGCTGGTACGAGTACGGAGCACTCCGACGCGGGCCGCCGAACCACGGCGACGGCCCGCGTCGGCTTGTCCGGGAAGCGAAGCGCTGTCCCGGAGCACGGAACGGCCCCGAGACCGCCCCCGGAGCCACCGTCGCTCGTCGTGCCGCGTCCGTCCGGTGCGCGACGTGCCCCTGCGGGGCGAGTCCGGGGGCTACGGGGAAAACCGGGGGCTGCGGGGAAAGCCGGGGGCTACGGGGCGATCCCGGCGGCGCGTTCGTCACCATCCGCCCCACGCCTCCAGGCACGCCAACGGCTGTCCTCCTCCTTTCGCTGGGCGGCAACGCCAGGAATGGCCTCGACGGCCTCGGCGGGGCGGTGCTGTCCGATCACCAGGTCGGCGAGGGACGCGATGTCGAGTCTTCCGGTGGACGTCCGCAGGAGTGCGATCGCTTCGTCCTCGCGGCCGCCCTGGACCAGCAGACGGGCGACGGTGGTGTCCCGCTCACCGGGCTCCAGCCCGGACGCCGCCGCCTCGACCTCGACGATGGCTTCGGCGCAGCGCCCCGATTCTCCCATCAGCCACCACCGGGTGGAGGGAACCCAGTGGGCGCTCTCCGCGAGGAACTCCGGGCTGCGTTCATCGAGGAGTTCCAGTGCCCGATCGTGGAGCCCATGCTCGGCGAGCATGAGTACCGCCGGTTGCAGCAGCCCGTCCCACACGTCCTCGAACGTGGACCGCACCGATTCCACGGCGTCATCGGTCCTGCCTTGCCGGGCCAGCAGCTCCATGAGGAGTGACTGAAGCCCACTCGGGTACTCGGTGGCCTCGATCCACTCACGCAGCATCGCCTCGGCTTCGCGGGCGCTTCCCCTGCCCTCCAAGGCTGTCACCAAAGGCCGGCGGGCCCAGCGGCCGTGCCCGGCCGCGACCGCCTCACGCAGATCCTCGATCCGTCCGTGCCGGGCGAGAAGTTCCGCAAGGGCCTCCGCCGTATTCCCACAGCCGACCTGGTCTTCGGCCACGGCAGCGCCCAGGACGCGCATCGCCTCGTCCACCCGGCCCGACCTTTCCAGAACCCGGGCCCGCAAGAGCGGTGCTTCCCCTCGCGTGCCGCCGCGCGCGCACAGAACCAGTCCTCACGTTCGTCGGCGGCTCGCACCACCACGTCCAGGTGTCCGTACGCGAGAAGGGACTCCACCGTCTGCGGGAAGACTCCGCCGAGGTGGCGGTTCTGCCACGCAAGATCGTCAACGTTCACGGAGCACAGTCACCACGCCCGCAGCCAGGGCCGGTGGCAGATCCCGGGCCCTCCGGCCCGCACCCGCCGTCATACTGCGGCCATGGGATTCGCCGCGCTGCTCACGCTCCCCACCCTCGTGGTCGGTCTGACCGTGCTCGCCTTCGTCGACCAGCTGATGCTGCGTGGCTCCCGCGCCGGTGTCCTGCCCTGGCGGAACGGCGCCCGACAGGGACAGGTCTCCGCGACCGGGTTCGAGCAGCTGCACGCCACCTTCTCGCCCGGCAAACAGAGCGAGCTGAAGGAACGCACCAGCGCCCTGCTGATGCGTGACGACGAGGAGGACGGCGCCCCGCCGCACCGGTCGACCGTCGACCTGGACGGCGGCCGGGCGGTCATCCGCCTGCCGGGCTCGGCCCCGGGGCGCGACTGAACGTGGCGGTCCGCCGTATTCCCCAAGACGCCCGTCGGCCCGTTCGCCTACACTCGCGCCATGGGTTCGTACTTCTACTTCCGCTGATCCGCTCCGGCGGGGACCGTCGCGGCACCGCGCCGAGCGCGCTGCCCCGAAACCGCCGGCCGACCGGAATCAACTCCCGCCGCACGCCCGTCCCGACGGCCGCGTCCGGGTCCTCCCTCAGCGAAAGCATCAGATCCCCATGCCCGCATCGCACGACCGCTCCCAGATCACTCTCCGGGATGTCACGCTGGCCTACGGCGACCGGGTCGTCCTGGCGGGCGTCTCCCTCACCGTCGGGGGCGGCGAACACGTCGCCGTCATCGGTGAGAACGGCTCTGGCAAGTCGACCCTGCTCCGGCTCATGTCCGGTGCCGAGGCCCCGGACGCCGGGGAGGTCGTCACCCGGTTCCCCGGCGGGGTCGGCCACCTCGCCCAGACCCTCGCCCTGGCTCCGCACCACACCGTGCAGGACGCCGTCGACACCGCCCTCGCCGAACTCCGCGCCCTGGAACACCGGATGCGCGAAGCCGAGGCCAGGCTGTCCGGGCCCGCCCCGGGAGCTGCGGACCTCGACGCCTACGGTGACCTGCTGACGATCTATGAGGACCGTGGAGGGTACGAGGCCGACGCCCGCACCGACGCGGCGCTGCACGGCCTCGGGCTCGGGCACCTGACCCGCGACCGCCCCCTAGCCACCCTCTCCGGTGGTGAACAGTCCCGGCTGGCCCTCGCCTGCGTGCTGGCCGCCGCACCGGAGTCGCTCCTGCTCGACGAGCCGACCAACCACCTCGACGTGCCCGCCGTGCGCTGGCTGGAGGACCACCTGCGCGCCCACCGGGGCACCCTCGTGGTGGTCACCCACGACCGCGCGTTCCTGGAGGCCACCACCACCGTCGTCCTGGAAGTGGAGCGCGATCGGCGCACCGTCACCCGCCACGGCGACGGCTGGCAGGGCTACCGGACGGCGAAGGCCACGGCTCGGCGCCGCTGGGTGCAGGAGCACCAGGAGTGGCTCACCGAACTCGCCCGCGCCGAAGAGCTGGTGGAATCCGCCGGCCGACGGCTCCGCTCCTCCGGCAAGGACCCGGCGGAGGGATTCGGCAAGCACCGCCGCTCGCACGACGCCAAACTCTCCGGCAGGGTCAGGGCCGCGCGGACGCGCCGGGACGCGCTGCTCGCCGCCCCCGTGCCCCCGCCGCCGGAGCCCCTGCGCTTCACGGTGGATCTCTCCCTCGCGACCGACGCCACGGGGGCCACCGACCCCGCGGCCGGCGTGGAGGCCATCGACGGCATCGAGGCTACGGACGGCATCGACGCCATCGGCATCCCGGCGCCCGTGCTCGCGCTGGAGTCCGTCTCGGTGGGGGAGCGACTGCGCCTGCCCGCGCTCGACGTGCTGCCCGGGCAGCGTCTTCTGGTCGCCGGCCCGAACGGGGCGGGCAAGACCACCCTGCTCAGGGTGCTCGCGGGCGACCTCGCCCCCGACTCCGGGACGGTCGCCCGACGGGGCCGCGTCGGATACCTCCCCCAGGAGCTGCCGGCCCGGCTGACCCGCCGCTCACTCCTCACCACCTACGCGGCCGGCCGGCCCGGCGCCCCCGAGGAGTACGCGGGGGACCTGCTCGCCCTCGGACTGTTCCGCGCCGAGGACCTCGGCGTCCCGGTGTGCGACCTCTCCGTCGGCCAGCAGCGCAGACTCGCCCTCGCCCGGCTGGTGACCCGGCCCGCCGACGTACTCGTCCTGGACGAACCGACCAACCACATCGCCCTCGACCTGGTCGAGGAACTCGAAGCCGCGCTCGCCGAGTACGAGGGAGCGGTCGTCGTGGTCTCCCACGACCGGGCTTTCCGCAGCCGGTTCACCGGGGACGTGCTGGAACTGCGCGACGGACGTCCCGTCGGCGCCTGACGGGCGACGGCCGGAGCGTGGTGCCGGCCTGGCTCGCGACGGGTCCCGGCGGCGGTCCGCCGGACCCGCCCGAGCGGTGCCGGACACCGCCCGCCCGGGGCAGGGGAACGAGGGAACCGCCTCAAGCGTGTTGCGAAAGTCCCGCCTGTCCTGCGACGCCTTCGACACACGCCCTACCGCTCCAGGTGCGCCAGCAGCCGTTCCACGAAGACCCGCTGACCGGTCACCAGCCGGGACGCCGCCTGCTCCGGGGTGCACCAGGCGACCCGGTCGATCTCGGGGAACTCCTGGACCACCCCGGAGCCCCTCGGCCACTCCATGGCGAAGGTGCCGTACACCGCATCGGCCGTGTCCACCTCGCCCTCCACCGCCCAGATGACCACCGTCTTGCCGCTCGCCTGGCGGGACTGGCCCAGCGGCACCCAGAAGCCGTCCGGTACCGGGAGCCCGACCTCCTCCTCGAACTCCCGGCGGGCCGCGGTCTCCGCCGCCTCGCCCGGCTCGTACTCCCCCTTGGGGATCGACCACGCGGCGTCCTCCTGGCCGGCCCAGAACGGGCCCCCCATGTGCCCGAGCAGCACCTCCACACCTCTCTCGTCCGTCCCGGTCCCGGTCCGGTAGAGAAGGACCCCCGCACTGCGCTTGCTCATCGACATGTCGTCAATTCTCTGTACATCACGCTTCCGCCGCCACCGGTTCGGGCATACCGGGCGTCCCGGAATCGGCCGGTCGCAGGGTTCGCGGGACGCGGGTGCCGGCGCCTCGCCGCGCCCCGGGGCCGCCGTGCCCCGGCCGTACTCCGTCGTCCCCGCCGTCACTCGCGCCCCCTGGCGCTGCCGGGGCGCCCCCGGCATGCTGTCCGCCACCAGAGCGTGTTCCGGAAGTCGCGCCTGCCCGCCCTCCGGCCGGACGGAGCCGCGTCCGGACCACGCCCCGGCGCTGATGAACCGTCCAACCCGCCTTTCAGCAGGAGGACTTGTGCGTCGACGTCCAGGGCCCGCCGTCCGCTCCGCGCGGGCGTTCGTGCTGTTCGCCACCGTCTGCGGGGTCGCGGTGGGGGTCGTTTCCCCCGCCGCGGCCGACACCACACCCGACCCCCACCCGCGCAACGCGGCCGAGGTCCTGAGACCGGTGGCCCCGCCGGGTGCGAGTGCCCCGGCGGGCGCCGGGCGATCCGGCGGCCCCGTCATCGACGATCACGGCATCGAGACCGCCCGCACCTCCCGGCCCGTAGCTCCCGGCGTCGGCCTCACCTCGTACGACCGGCTCGAAGCCGACAAGTGGCTCCGCGTCGACGCGCTCACCGTGGACCTGGGCAAGGACGTCCGCGCCGACTACCTCTCCACCGGGAAGGTCAGCGAGCGGCGTACGGTCTCCGAGCTGGCGGCCGGCCACGACCCCGGGGCGGGCCGTCGCACCGTCGCCGCCGTCAACGCCGACTTCTTCGACATCAACGAGACCGGCGCGCCGCAGGGACCCGGCGTCCGGGACGGCGCCCTCGACCATTCGCCCGCCGCCGGCTCCTCCCACGCGGTCGGAATCGGCGCGGAGAACGCCGGGCGGATCCTGGACCTGTACTTCGAGGGCACCCTCACCCTGCCCTCCGGCGACCGTCCACTCGGCGCCTACAACGCCGCCAACGTCCCCGCCGGCTCGGTGGGCGCGTACACATCCGCCTGGGGCGAGGCGGACCGCGCGCTGACCGTGGACGCGGCGCGGCCGGTCGCCGAGGCCGTCGTACGCGACGGCCGGGTGGTCTCCGTGTCGTCGGCACCCGGCAGCGGGCCCGTCCCCGAGGACACCACCGTCCTGGTCGGACGCGAGGCCGGGGCGGAACTCCTGACGGCGCTGAGGCCGGGCGACCCGGTCGGGCTGACGTACCGGGCGCGCACCGGCGACGACGGGCCGCTGCCGCGCACCGCGGTCGGCGGGCGCGAACCGCTCGTGGTGGACGGAGTCGAGCAGAACCACGACGGGGAGGGCAACAACACCGCGGCGCCCCGCACCGCGGTCGGGTTCTCCCGGGACGGCCGCACCATGCACGTCCTGACCGTGGACGGCAGGCAGGCCGACAGCGGCGGGGCGACCCTCACCGAACTCGGCCGGATGATGCGCGAGGCCGGTGCCTTCAGCGCGCTCAACCTGGACGGCGGCGGCTCCTCCACCCTGGTGGCGCGCGAACCGGGCACCGACGCCCTCCAAGTGGAGAACAGCCCCTCCGACGGCAGCGAACGCACCGTCCCCAACGGCCTCGCCCTCACCGTGCCGGACGGCAGCGGCGCCCTCACGGGCTACTGGGTGGAGACCCGCACGTCCCCGGCCGCCGCTCCGGGGGACGACCCCGTCGCGGGCGGCCACCCCGACCGGGTCTTCCCCGGCCTCACCCGGGCCCTGACCGCCGCCGGGTACGACGAGACGTACGGACCGGCGGCAGGCACCCCGCACTGGCGCACCACCGCCCCCGGCGTCGGGACCATCGACGCGCGGGGATTGTTCACCGCCCGGCACGGCGGCACGGCCGAAGCCGTCGCCGAGCGGGGGAGGGCCCGTGGCTCGGTCCGGCTCACCGTGCTCGACGAACTGGCCCGCGTCAGCCCCACGACCGAGCGCCTCGGTCTCACGGGCGAAGGCGCCACCGGCACCTTCGGCATCGTCGGCTCCGACGCCCACGGTGACAGCGCCCCGGTCGAACCCCGTGACGTCACCCTCGACTACGACCGGGCCCTCTTCGACGTCCGGGACGACGGGCGGGGCTCCTTCACCGTCACGGCCCGCGCCGGTCAGGGCGCGGCGGGCCTCATCACCGCCTCGGTCCACGGCGCCACCACCGTGTTGGCCGTCACGGTCGGCCTCGCCGACCAGGCGGTATCCGGCTTCGACGACGCGGACACCTGGAAGTTCAGCCAGGCGCGTGCCGAGGGCTCGCTGGCCGCGACCGAGGACGGGCACACCGGCACCGGGCTGAAGCTCACCTACGACTTCACCCGGTCCACCGCGACCCGCGCCGCCTACGCGGCCCCGCCGCAGCCGGTCGCGGTCCCGGGCCGTCCCCAGTCCTTCACCCTCTGGATCGACGGGGACGGCAAGGGCGCCTGGCCCACGCTCCATCTCAAGGACGCCGCCGGATCGGACCAGCTGCTCCGCGGCCCGTACGTCACCTGGACCGGCTGGCGGCAGGTCACCTTCGCGGTGCCCGCCGGAGCTCCGACGCCGCTCTCCGTGTACCGCTTCTATCTGGCCGAGACCGCCGCCGCCGCGCAGTACACCGGGGGGATCGTCATCGACGACCTCGTGGCCCAAGTGGTGCCGGCCGCCGACCTGCCCGCCCGGGAGCCGGTGGCCGACCCGCTGATCGACACGGCGGCCGTCACCGAGAGCCGCGAATCCCGGTTCGCGGTGATGTCGGACGCGCAGTTCGTCGCCCGCGACCCCGGCAGCGCGATCGTCGCCCAGGCCCGGCGCACCCTGCGGGAGATCAAGGCCGCGCACCCGGACTTCCTCGTCATCGACGGTGACCTGGTGGACGAGGGGGCGCCCGCAGACCTCGACTTCGCCCGTCGGGTGCTGGACGAGGAGCTCGGCGACGACCTGCCCTGGGCCTATGTGCCGGGCAACCACGAGGTGATGGGCGGCTCGATCGGCGACTTCACCGACCGGTTCGGCCCCGCCCACCGTACGTTCGACCACGGGGGCACCCGCTTCATCACGCTCGACACCTCCAGCCTGAGCCTGCGGGGCGGCGGATACGCGCAGATCCGCGAGTTCCGTGAACAACTGGACGCTGCGGCCACCGACCCGGCCGTCGGGTCCGTCGTGCTGATCGAGCACGTACCGCCGCGCGACCCCACGGTCCAGAAAGCCAGTCAGCTGGGCGACCGCAAAGAGGCGGCCCTCGTGGAGGAGTGGCTCGCCGGGTTCCGCCGTACGACCGGCAAGGGGGCCGCCTTCATCGGCGGGCACGTCGGGGTGTTCCACGCCTCGCACGTCGACGGCGTGCCCTACCTCGTCAACGGCAACTCGGGCAAGACCCCCTCCGGCCCGGTCGACGAGGGCGGGTTCACCGGCTGGAGTCTGGTCGGCACGGACCGGGTCACACCCGCCGAGCAGGCGGCCGCCCGGCAGCGGCCCTGGGCGGGCGGGCCCGACTGGATCTCCGTACAGACCCGGGCCCACGTCGACGACCTCACCCTCGACGCCCCCACCACGCTCGCACCGGGAGACAGGGCCGAAGTGTCCGCCCTGATCACCCAGGGCGCTCGTCAAGTGCCGGTCGCCTTCCCGGTGAGCGCCGACTGGACGGGGTCGCCGAACCTGCGGATCGGGGAGGCCGCCGGCGCGCGCGGCAGGCCCGCCGCCCTCTTCGACCCGGCCACCGGCACGCTGACCGCCCTGCGTCCGGGCAACGTCACCCTCGCGGTGACCGTCGACGGCGTCACCCGCGCCGCCCGCCTCACGATCGCCGCGGAGGGCGCCGGGCGGCCGGCGGCCTGACCCGCGGGGCAGGCGGGCGCGGGGCCATCC
>NZ_JBHWZJ010000126.1:0-18215 GCF_042728415.1 Streptomyces sp. NPDC060198
CGCCTGCCCGCGCCCGGACGCCGGAGTGTCTCGCGCCGCTCACTCCTCGGGCGGTGCACACCATCGCCACCGTCATGCACCTGGAACATCCACGCGTGCTTATCCAGGGAGGGTTCGTGGACATCCCGTACATCGTCATCGACCAGCTCGTCCCCGACCAGCAGCAGGTCTGGAACACGTACTTCGGCGACGCCGACCGCCCCCGTTACATCGAGGAGGGCATCTGGCGCCGTACCCAGGAGAAGGCCACTGCCGGCCAGTCCGGCTGGGAGGACCCCGCCGACGCGCGTCGGCGGATCATCCACTACCGCTACCGGTACGGCTTGGTCCCCACCACGGCCGCCCCCGCCATTGGCCTGACCGACCTCTACCTCTATCACTCCGCGTCCGCACCGGCCGACGAGATCGCGGCGCATCACGACGCCCTCCTGGACTCGCTCGGCGCCGGTGGTTGGCGAGAGGCTCCCGGCGGCTTCTTATGGGTGCGACGCGATCTGAAGTGCCGGATCACCGAGTACGACGTCCACCCCCAGGACGCCGCCGCGGGTCGCCTGCTCCCCTCCGGCTACCAGAGCCTGGACGTGCGCATCGCCTCCGTGGCCTACACGCCGCCGCCGGCCGTCCGGCAGCTGCCCTGGAACGTCCTCTCCACCGGCATCCGCTCCAAGGACAGACCAGGCACACCGACCCGCGTCCCGGACCTCTCCGTGCTCGCGGACCTGCGGCCGTTCCAGGTGGAGATCGGCTGCGGTACGTCGGTCTAGGCGGGGATCCCGCCTCTGCACCGGCTCCACGAGATCTACCGGGTCACCGACCGCCAGGGCCACGAGCCGCGTGAGCACCGCTTCACTCTCTCCCCGACGGCCGACACGCTCCTCCACGAGGTGCTGACGGCGCCGGAGGAGAAGACGGCGGAGTTCGTGGAACTGTTCCGCGCCTGCTTCCTCGCCGAGCCAACCCCAGCGATGTGGGCACTCAAGGAGCTGAAGGACGACGGCCACCTCGTCGGACCGGTCATCACCAACAACTTCGACGTGCTGGCCGCCCGCGCCGGACTCGACGAGTGCTTCATGCGCCGGTACGACCAGGCGGTACCGGACGTCGAGTGGGTCGACGGCGCCAGAGCCCTCCTCGTCGTCGGCCTGCACGCCGACCGACGCAAGGTCCAGGCCCGCGCCCGCGCACGCGGCATGCAGGTCGTCTTCCTGGATCCGGAGGGCTTCTGGCACGACGGCCGGTTCATGCCCTACCCGCTGGAAGGACCCCAGGACGGTGACCTGGTGTGCCGTTCCACAGCCGCCGAGGCGCTGCCCGCTCTCGTCAATCTGCTGAAGCAGCAGTCCGGTTGATCGACCTGCACAAGGACGGCCGCGCCGGATGCGGGCGCTAGCGTGGCGCACCCGGCCGGCCCGGATTCCCCGGGCGGGCGAAGACAGGGAAAGGAGCGTCGGTCCCATGCGCGTATCCGTCATCGGTTGCGGTCACCTGGGCATCCCCCACGCCGCCGCCATGGCCGAGATCGGCCACGAGGTCATCGGCGTGGACCTGGACCAGGCGAAGATCGACCGCCTCAACGCGGGCGAGAGTCCCATCTACGAGGAGGGCCTGCCCGAACTCCTCGCCACGCACACCGCCTCCGGGCGGCTGCGGTTCACGACCAGTCTCGCCGAGGCGGCCGAGTTCGCCGACGTCCACTTCCTCGCGGTGGGCACGCCCATCGACGCCGACGGGCGCAGCTACGACACGGGGCAGGTGTTCGGCGTGGCCCGGGCCCTCGCGCCGCACCTGACCCGGCCGGCCGTCGTCATCGGCAAGTCCACGGTCACCGTGGGGACAGCGCGGGACCTCGGCGCCCTCCTCACGCGCCTCTCACCGGCCGGTGAGGACGTGGAGGTGGTCTGGAACCCCGAGTTCCTCCGCGAAGGGCACGCCATCGACGACACCCTGCGGCCCGACCGGATCGTCGTCGGCGTCCCCTCGGCCCGCGCGGAGGACGTCGTACGGGAGGTCTACGCACCGCTCCTGGCCAACGGCATCCCGCTGTTCGTGACCGACCCCGCCACCGCCGAACTCCTCAAGGGCGCCGCCAACGCCTACCTCGGCATGAAGATCTCCTTCATCAACGGCGTCGCCGACATGTGCGACGCCGCCGGTGCCGACGTCCAGCAGCTGATCGAGGCCATCGGCGTCGACCCGCGCATCGGCCGCGGTGGTCTCAACGCCGGTCCCGGCTACGGAGGCGGCTGCCTCCCCAAGGACGTCCGCGCCTTCACCGCCTCCGCCCGCGCCCTGGGTGCCACCGAGGCCGCGACCATGCTCCGCGCGGCGGAAGAGGTCAACGAATCCCGGCCCGCCGCCGCGCTGAAACTCATCGAGCAGACCCTCGGCCGGCCGGTCGACGGGGTACGCGTCACCGTCTGGGGCGCCTCCTTCAAGGCCGGCACCAACGACGTCCGCGAATCCCCCGCCCTCGCCATCGCCGCGCTCATGCACCAGCGCGGCGCGACCGTCACCGTCCACGACCCGCACGCCAACCCCACGGCACTGCAGCGCAACCCCGAACTCGACTACGCCGAGAGCCTGGAAGGCTCCGTCCAGGGCACCGAACTCGTCGTCCTGGCCACCGAATGGCACCACTTCCGCGAGGCCGATCCCAAGGCCCTCGCCCCCCTGGTCGCGGACCCGGTCCTCGTCGACCTCCGCAACCTCATCGACGCCGACGCCTGGCGCATGGCCGGATGGACCGTACGCCAGCTCGGACGACCCGCACAGGAATAACCGAACCCATCGATCGGAGATCCAGCGTGGACACCCTGTGGGACAACATCGAGAAGCTCTCCGCCGTCTGCCGCGCGGCAGGAGCCCACCTCCCCGACGAGGAGCTCAAGGCCCTTCAGGTCGGCAAGGTCGCCGAAGAGGCCGGCGAGGCCATGCACGCCCTCCACGGCCTGAAGGGGCTCACCACCTGCGGCGACGACCACGCCTGGTCCGAGGTGCAGAACGACCTCGTCGGCGCCGTCATCGCCGCTCTCCTGGCGATGCACTACATCGACCCCACGGGCGCCCACGCCACCTTCGACGACATCCTCCACCGACGGACCCGCAGGGGCCGGGAGGCTGCGGCTGCGGTCTGACGCTCCCAAGCACCCCGTCGGCTGCGCCCACGGGGTGCGGCCGACGGTCGTGTGCAGGAGTTGGGGGCCCGACGCCCAGAGAGGGAGGGGGCCTCTTCACTCGGTCGGCATGGCCCTGGGGCCGACGAACCATCACGAGAGAGCGCGATTAGCGAGTCCCCAAGCAGCCCTTCCTATCGAAATAGAGCATCGAAAGAACCCAACCGGCACAGATCAACCAAAACCGGTCGCTTGAGATCAAAGACAGAGAGCACAAGCCGACAACATATAGCATCAGACAAATGACCACCGGTAGCACAAATGCAGAAAATCCGAGTGAGAACCTTGTTTCGCAAGTCATCAAGGTAACCCCCGAAATTGCCGAAAAGTTCCTATCCCAGACTTCGGTAAATCGCCGTCTGGACATGGGACAGGTAGGGGCGTTGGCGGACACCATCCGCCGCGGCGAGTGGAGGTTGACTCATCAAGGAATTGCCTTTGACGAGAAAGGCGCACTTCTCGATGGCCAGCACCGCCTCCACGCGATCCTCGAGGCCAGGATTCCAGTGGAGATGGTCGTCTTCAATGGCTTACCGAAGGAAGTTTTTCCAGTGCTCGACACCGGAAAACGCCGCAGCGCAGCCGACACACTGCTGTCGACCGGCGAGAAATACCTGACGCTACTTTCCTCCACAATCCGTCACGTCATCCTCTTCAACACAATCCCCAATGACCCCTGGAACGGCGCACGAGCTTACGTATCCAACGACCGAATCCTGTCTGAATTTAACGATGACAAGGGAAGGTATAAGGAGGCAGTAGGCGTAGGTCGCGAGCTTTCCAAACACCTTTTTGCGAGCCAAACGGCAGCAGCAGTTGGGTATTTCCTGACCACTGAGGTAGCACCTGCCGCAGACATTGACCAATGGATCACGGGTCTCAAGTCGGGTGCGAACCTGGATTCCGGCGATGCCAGGCTCGCCCTGCGAGAGGTGCCGCAGGAAACGCAGAAGCGAGGCTCAAGGCGAAGAATGGGAATTCGGGATCAGGTGGCAATCTACATCAAGGCATGGAATGCCTGGGTTGAGCCAGATAACTTCAGTGAATTGCACCTTCGGCGCATGAGGAAGAGAGAGAAGATGCCCAAGCCGGTCGAGGTAAAGTTTGGTCGTTAAGAGCACGTGACGCCGGTTCAGGGCCGGTTGCTGCGAGCAATCACCACCCCCTCCTCCCCGCGCACTACCACCTCCCGACCTAAAGATTTGGCAAGTCGCTCAACAAAATCGTGAGAAATCGCCTGCACTGATTCACCAGAGCCCTGTGCGGCCACAACTACGCTCTCGCCCTCCCAGGAGGAACGGACAACCACCCAGCCAATTTTTGCAAATGCAGATGCGATAAACTTCTCCTCGCTGATTCGTCGAATTTCCCGAGACGGCCGCCGGGGCGCCCCTTCCTCCCGAAGTACGTATCTCTCAATCTGGGTCACACGCTGGTCGAGCTGCCGGGAAATAAGGAGAATTTCCTCCGTCATATCGGCTTCAGACCGCTCCACTGCGACGGATTGAAGATTTCCCGACGGAATCACATTAGCCGTCATTATGCTATTCTCGAATTCCGGCCAACTCCTCCGAAAAGAGCGCTCCAACCTTTCGCGTGAGATTGCCAGGTCACCCGCAGCGTCATTAATGTCGAAAAGAAGCTTCTGCACGTCGCCTTTACTGTCCCCACTGATAGCCTGGAACTGACTCAAGGGGCTGCGGAGGTCGGCAATTTTCATGCCAACCAAGAACGGGACGACATAGCTTTCTTCAACCTGCTTGGCGAGAGACCCAGCCTCAAAGTTAATCCAATTGGAATCTTGATTCTCCGGGGTTACACAGATAATCCCAAAATTTGTTTCGGAAAGCTCGTCAGTGATGTCTCGAACCCCTCTCCTTCCTGCAGAAATATCTAGACTAGAGTGCCAGGGGTCGATGTACTGGAGAACATCTGGCAACCAGGACCGCAAGGCTTCGGCAGTCTGCTTAGAACGCTCCCCGGACCAGCTCAGAAAAACCTTCATAGTAATCACCTCTAACTATGATCAGCATGCCGATCGGGTGAAATCGACTCGATCATTCTCGCGCGTCATCTTGAGCAAATATTCCTGCTCCGCCTTGAGTATTCCGTACGACTCACGTACGTAGGACAGAAAACTGCTCCCGGGGTGATGAACCAAGGGAGTTTTAATTGGCCCAGCTCCATCCCAGCTCGCCAGAAGGGCGTCATAAGTTGCTGAGTGCGCGCAAAAATCCAGAATAACAGGTGGCATTTCCCCGCCGATGATCAGGTCCCCTCGGGCAGTAATGATCTCCCGCATTTTCTGAGCCGTCGGGGCAAACACGGCCTCTACCCAAGTGCGCCACTGCACCTCTTCCTGCTCCGGCAGAGCGTCCGCGACCGAGCCAGCATCAATCGGCACAATATAACGCCTACGATACTCAATCCACGCCTTCTCATTCGTTTCCGTGAGAACGAGAAGCGGACCGTACAGATCTTTTAGTTGGCTACTGATCCAGTCGATCCGTGCTTTTCTCAGCGATCTTCTGGTCTCCCCTTGATAGTTCAGCCAATAGGCTGTGATGGCAATCATGAGGCTGGCACAGGCAGTCACCATCGCTGGGATCATCAGAATCTCCTGACACTGCTTCGGTGTCGTCTACACCCTGTCTATGACTGAGGAAAGGGAGGCCGCACCCAATAGTGGCCCAGTTAGTCGTACCACCCGTGGCACCCGAGGAGGGGCTAGGGTTGTTCACGCGGATGGCCGACCCAGTTGGTACCCCGAGGTCTCCCTGCGGCCGAGACTGCAACACAGGATTTCCCACCGCCCAGAGCCCATGACCCATGGATTCACGCTCACACCTATGTAAACGGACCCATCACCACACCGGTTACGGCCGAAACAACACCACTGCCCACGACGTCTGGGTACGAGCGCTGTCGCAGCATCTTCATCGGGCGCCATGCCCTCCCACACCACGGCGCCGCCTTGCGGCGGCGACAGGGAACTTCATCGTCACGCACGCATCCAAGCAGGTTGGAGCATTGGCCAGACAGCAGAACACGATATTGAGGCTATGCGGTTCGGCCGTCATCGCCGGTGCCAGCAACGGCTACGGCCGCCAGCCAGACTCACTGAGTCGCCAGCGTGTGGTCGTGCCACAACGTGCCGGTAGAGGCAGTAAACAGCGGTCACCAAGGGCGTCACAGGAGCTGCAGGCGAACGTCGCCAGGCGGCCATCACTCCAGTTCAGAGACCACTCACGAGCCGAAGTCCAGGGTGATTCCCAAGCTCAGAGCGCGAGTTCGATTCTCGTCACCCGCTCCACGAAGAAGGCCCAGGTCAACGACCTGGGCCTTTCTTGTTGTTCAGCTCGTTCTCTGTAGTTCCCGTCAGCTTCACACCACGCATCGGGCACATGCATCGGCGAGAAATCGATTCTGTTCGCGGGGGAGGACTACACCGCGCCGTTGGGTGGCACGGTCCGGCCATGAGGATGATCAACGTGGTGGCGGCTACGGTCGCCGGCAGTTGTCTTGTGGTCGCGCCGGCGGCCGAGGCGTCGACGGTGCGGCACTGGGAGAAGAGGGTGAAGTGCGAGCAGGCGTGTCATCCCCACGCGTTACGGCAACGGCGAGCTCGGCTGGAACCACTTTTCCGGCAAGCACAACATCAAGAAGTGTTGGGTGGTCGACGCACCCTTGGCCGGAAGAGTGGACAGGAAGAGCGGAGGGAGGCTCGAGTACTACGGAGTCGCCCGAAACGGTACCAAGCTGGTAAATATCGTGGTCATTGTCCAATACACCCGCCGTACTGCCGACTGCGAGTACGACGCTGGTACGGGTAAGAAGGTCGGCGTCGTCACGGCCTACTGCAAGGGCATGACCAAGTGTCCGAATTGGATCAACGAGTGAGCAACCTCGCCAAGGAGACAGTCGAACAGCAGGCGTACCTCACGCGCTTCCTTCTCGACTACACAGCGGCGCCCCTCGTCGGGGGGACCTTCCTGCGCGGCGTGCTGCCCATACCCGATTCGATCCGGGTCGTGACCGGAGCCGCCGACGCGGTGGACGGGCATGGGCTGGTCGCCTATGAAGTGCCGTTGACGGACGACGACGAGGAGCCAGTGACCGCACCGTTGGTGCTCGGGTGGACACGCACGCTCGCATCCCTCGCTCTCCCCCGCACGGACACGACCGTGATGGGCATGCCCCTGGTGACGGTGGACACCGCCGCCCTCGAACCGGCCGACCCGACCCGCACGGATCAAGCGCTACGGGTACTGCGCGCATTGGCCTGGCCGTACGTGGAGATCCCGCCCAGCCCCGCGCTCTGCGGGTTCCTCTTCACCGGGCTGGACAGCATGCGGCTCTACCTCGCCTCCGAGAAGGCGCGCGGCGTGATCGCGGCCGACATCCGGCTCGATGGCACGCTGACCGCCCTGCTGGCCGCCCTGCCCTCACTCCTCGACGAAGAGGAACGCTGGGCGGCAGACCTGTCCGACCCTCATTGTGTCCGCAGGGTCGATCTGACCAACTGGTGAAGGCCGACAGTCATGCACCCTGACACCACGGACATCCGCCGGCCGGCCATGGGATCACCGCCCAGCGCTCGCTGCCTCCGCAAGGTCTGCGGCTTCGGCCAGTACAGGAGATCCTGGCCCTCCTCAGGGCAGGAACCACGCGATTCCACGCGCATACCCCGGTATGCTTAGTGCATGTCCTCCACGACGCGCATCACCGTCACGCTCCCCAGCGACCAGGTGGCGGAGCTCCGCAAGCTCACGGACAACGTCTCCGGCTACGTGGCGGAAGCCGTGGCCCGCCAGATCCGGCACCAGCTCCTGGGCGATGACCTCCGCCGCCATGAGGAAGAACACGGCCACTTCAGCGACGAGGAACTCGCCGACGCCCATTCGAAGATCTTCGGCCCAGTCGGCTCCTCCAAGGACGCGGACGCCGCGTGAGCGAGCGCATCGAGACCGTCGTCCTGGACTCGGAAGGACTCTCCGCCTGGATCGCGCAGGACCGCAAGATCCTCGCGATGCTGCAGGTCTTCCACGACATGGGAGCCGACCTGGTGATCGGGGCCAACACCATCGTGGAAGTCAGCCACTCCCGCACCGACATGCCTCGCCTGAACTGGGTTCTGTCCCGCGTCAAGGTGGAGCCGGTCACCGAGCAGGCGGCGAAAGCGGCGGCTGAGCTCCTCAAGGGCGCCGGACTGCGCGGGCACAAGTACGCCATCGACGCCACGGTCGCCGAGGTCGCGCTCCGCCAGCCGAAACCCGTCGCCCTGCTGACCTCCGACAGCGACGACATGGCCAAGCTCTGCGGCAGCCAGGTCCGCATCGTCTCGATCTGAGCCGAAGGTACCCAGCCGTCGTGCCCTATCCGTGCCCATCAGAGCGGACAGCCTCGGTCAGGAATGACCTCCAGAGACCATCGCATCCACGCCACCCAACCGGAAGGCGCCGGCCAGAGCCCCGTTGAGTGGCCCACGCACCGCTGACTCCCAAGCTCAGAGCGCGAGTTCGACTCTCGTCACCCGCTCCATGAAAAGACCCCAGGCCAGCGGCCGGGGCTTCTTTGTTGTCTGGACCGGTTCAGGCACCTCGTGCCATTTCCATGCCAGGTTCGTGGTCGTCCGCCGCTTCAGAGGCCGTTGTCCTCCGAACTTGATGACTGCGTTCTTGCTGGTCAGGCAGAGGGCCGAGGTATCCGTGGCAGGCAGTCCGCGTCGTGTTGGTGCGGTCGCGGAGGTTCGCGATGCCGTCGGTGATCGGGCTGTTGGAGAAACGGGAGGGCATCGCTGCTCAGCGCGTGGAGGCCCTACGGGCCGAGGCGGGCCGGGTTCTGGCCGAGTTGCGGGAGGCCGAATTCGACTGGGGGCGGTTCGTCGTTTCGCGGGAGACCGCGGTGGAGGTTCTCGCGGGTCCGGATGGTGTGCAGGACGTGGCGGCTGGAGGTGTCGGTGCAGTCGCCGGAGTATCAGCGGATCGCGGCGGTGCTGGCAGGCGCCAGGACATCCTTGACGAGCGAGGCACTGGCGACGGGGCTGCGGGTGGATGGGAGGTGAGGACGAAGGCGGAGGGGGTGTGGTCGAAGACGAGGCGGCTGGTGGACCGGGGCCGGCTGGTCAGGCGGCCATCGGGACGGTTCGCGCTCGCCGTGGGCCTGTGAGGCGGCAGATCATGAGCATCGTCATCGACCACCGGATCATCGCCTCGCTGTTGTCGCACCGCCTCTCGTAGTCGCGGGCCAGGCGGCGGGAGCGGAGGAACCGGGCGGAGCCGCTCCACGCACCAGCGGCGCGGCAGGACGACGAGACCTGAGATGTCGTCGGTGCGCTTGATCACCGTGCTGACCAGGTGCGGATCGGCCAGGGCCCAGGTGATCAGGGTGCCGGTGCAGCCGCGTCTGCCCACAGTTTCGTCGGTGCGGGGAACCGCTCCCGCAGGGCGGGCACTATGACGACGGCGGCCTGCCGGTAGGTGACGTCGCCTGCGGTCACGTGGATCATCAACAGCAGGCCGAGGGAATCCACGGATCAGGTGCCGGCGCCTGCCGTTGGTCTTCCCGGCGCCATCAAAGCCCCTGGCGCCGACGACCGCGTCGGCCTTGACCGTCTGGCGAGCCACCCGGGTCCCACCAGCCATCCGGGCACGCACAACAAAGACAACAGGGCCTCCTGGCGCACTCGAGCCTCAGCAACCCCGCACCGCCCCAGGGGCCCTGCCTTCATGCGCAACAACTGCGGAATCACCCGACCTGCCAGCCGCTTTCGGTCACACCGCGCTCAAGATCGATAGGACAACGGCCTCTAACGATCCGTTCCGGATCGGTGACCTGGTGCGAGGGGGGATGTTGGGCATGTTGGAGCGGATCGGAGCTCCGTCATCCGGGTGAGTAGCCTGCGGCACCTGCCCGTTGACGCCGAAGACCGGCGGTCGTACCGTCGCCGGGCAGAGATGTGACCATTGTTCATGAACGAGGACACGGGGTGGGGTCGTGGGGCAGCGCAAGGTCGTGGTGTCGGGTGGCGGTACGGGGATCGGGCGGGCGGTGGCCGAGGTCTTTGCGGCGGACGGCGACCACGTCGTCCTGATCGGGCGGCGCGAGGAGCCCCTGGAGAAGGCGGCCGGAGAGCTCGACGCCGCGCATGGCGCGGGAACGGCCTCCTGGGTCGCCGCCGATCTGAGCGATCCCGGCCAGGCCCGCAGAGCCGTGGAGTTCTGCACCGCGGGCGGCACGCAGGTCGACGTGATCGTCGCCAACGCCGGCGGCAACGTCGCCCCGGCCCACGACGGCACCCTCGAAGGCGTCGCGGACAGCTTCCGCCGCAACTTCGAGGCCAACGTGCTCACCGCCGTGCTGCTCACCGAAGGATTGCTGCCGCACCTCACCCGGCCCGGCGGCCGGATCATCCAGATGTCGTCCATCGCCGCGCTGCGCGGCCCCGGTTCGTACGGCGGCTCCAAGGCCACCGTCAACGCCTACACCGTCGACCTGGCGCAGAAGCTCGGCCCGCAGGGCATCACCGTGAACGCGGTCGCTCCCGGCTTTGTCGCCGACACCGAGTTCTTCGGCGACCGGGCCACGCCCGAGTTCGTCGCCGCACGGGCCAAGCAGTCGCTGACGGGCCAGGCGGGCCGCCCCTCGGACATCGCCGCCGCGGTGCACTATGTGGCGTCACCTGAAGCGGCGTTCATGACGGCGCAGATCGTGCATGTGAACGGGGGAGCAGCACTGGGGAGGTGACGGTCCGTCAACGGCCGGCAGCCGCCCTGGGCGCGACGAGCCCGACTCCACTCACGCGGGCAGAGAACGACGCGTAGTCGGCCAGCTGCGCTCCGCCGGAAACTCCGTGTCCGTACGGTGCGAGTCGTCCTAGCCTGAGCCCATGAGCGAGGACGAGTGGGCAGGAGTGCGGGAGCGGGTGCTCCGCCTCGGTGAACTTCCGGGCGCTGATGATGTTTTCGGGGCACGGGGGCATGGCTTCCGCCTCGGGCCGGTCATGAGCGAGGGAGAACTCCGGTCCCTGGAGGCGGGCTTGGGCGTCGGTCTACCCGCGCAGTACCGCAGCTTTCTCCGCCACGTGGCGCGAGGGGGCGCCGGCCCCTACTACGGGTTGATGAGCCCGGCCCCGGCCGACGGCGGGTGGCGGTGGAGCGGTACCGGGCTCGTCCACCCCGCGCAGCCGACCACCGCCGAGTTCGCCGGACGGCCCTTCGTGGCCGAGGCGCTGGCGGGTGAGCTCGCCGCCCTGGAGGCGCGGGAGCCCAAGAGGGAATCGTACGCGGACGACGAGGAGTTCGGCCTCGCGTACGCGTCCTGGGACGCACGTTGGGAGGAGCTGTACGACGCGCAGGAGGCGGGCTCGGTGTTCCTCAGCGCGCAAGGTTGCGGCTACACCTCGGTCATGGTCATGACGGGTCCGGGCCGAGGGGCCGTCTGGGATGACCTGAGACCGATGGACCGAGGGATCGTGCCTACGGGGCGGGACTTCGCGCAGTGGTATCGAAGCTGGCTCGAAGACACCGAGCAGCGGCTCGGAACCAGGCTGGGCTGAGCACCAGGCGTTCCTGCGGGGGCCACGAAGCACACTGGCCCACCCGCCGTACTGCCGGCGGCGAGCCCGGTGCCCCCGCCCGAGCCCGCCCGCCCCACAGCCGGCGGCCAGCGGCCAGCGGCCAGCGGCCAGCGGCCAGCGGCCAGCGGCCAGCGGCCAGCGGCCAGCGGCCAGCGGCCAGCGGCCAGCGGCCAGCGGCCAGGAAATTCTTCGTGCCCGTCGGTCCGTATCAGGGGCTGACACCCTGCCCGACGCCCCCGCCGTACGAACCGACGCCCGTGGCACGGCATCATGCGGGCATGGTCACCATTCATCTGAAGTACGAGATCGACGCTGAGAAGCTGGAGGACTTCGAGGAGTACGGGCGCCGCTGGGTCCGGCTCGTCAACCGGTTCGGCGGGACCCATCACGGCTACTTCCTGCCGAGTGAAGGCGACAGCGACATCGCCTACGCGTTGTTCTCCTTCCCCAGCCTGGCCGCGTACGAGCAGTACCGCACGGACAGCATGTCCGACCCGGAGTGCCGTCAAGCGTTCGAACTGGCTCGTGAGACCCGCTGCATCAAGCGCTACGAGCGCCGCTTCCTGAGGCCGCTGGACGGCCTGTCCTAAGAGGTGTCCGAGCGGTCGAAGTCCCACCCCCGTCGGGGCCGGCCTCCTCGTCGTCGCGGACGGCTGCTCCTGCGGCGGGGCTACCGGAACGGCCGACCGTCCGTACCTCTCCGAGGCGGCGGACCGCCCGTGCTGCCGGAACCGCAGGCGGTCCCGACCGGTCCTCGTGCTCGGTGCGGGAAATGGCGCAGCCCGCCACCGTTCCTCGGAGCCGCCGCCGCTGGGACAGAAACCGGACATGTCCAGCATCATTTCAAGATTGCCTCGGACCTAGTGTCATCGGTGAAAGCAGGAAGCACCGCAACCGAATCGCCGCTGGAGATCATGATGCGTTCGCGCCTCGCCGACCGTTCCACTCGTCTCTTCCTCGCCGCCGCAGCCGTGGCCGCTCTCGCCGCCACTTCCACCGCATGCAGCCCCGACGACGCCGAGGGCGCCGCCAGTTCCGCGGCCTCATCCGCCGAAGGCGCCGGCCCCTCCTCCAGCGCGAGCGACCCCGCCGACGCGACCGGCTCCAGCGGTTCCGGCACCAACGCGTCCGATTCCAGCGGCTCGGGCTCCAGCGGCTCGGGTTCGTCGAGCGACACCGGTGGCAAGGCCACTGCCTCCGGCGAGGGCGAGGGCGCCGGCGACAAGAGCGGCTACGGACAGTCCTGCGGCACCAACGACCTGGACTTCACGGTCACCTCGAAGTCTCAGGCCGGCGGCTACTACCTCGTCACCGCCAAGGCCAAGTCCGGCATCACCTGCTACCTGGACGTCAACACGCCCAGCGTGGCCTTCGGCTCCGGTGCCGACGGTGTCGCGTCCCCCGTCGGGCAGGGCGGCGAGGACCCCATCAAGCTCTCCGGATCGGCTGTCGCCTACACCGGTATCAACCCGAAGACCACCGACGGCGATGGCGGCAAGGAGTTCGAGACCGTCATCATCGCCACCACCGACGACGATCCGGACCCCGCCGAGCTGGCGCTTCCCGACACCGCCACCGTCGACAAGCCGATCGTCACCAACTGGTCCACCGACCCCACCGAGACCGTCCCCGTCATCATCTGACGAAGGCGGCGTACCACCCGGTCAAGGGACGTTCGACACCGTGAGCACCACCGTGAGCACACAGAACCCCGAGCGCGGACGGCCAGTGCGGCTCTCGCGACACGCTCCATGAGAACGCCCCGGGCCATCCGCCCCGGGGCTTCTTCGGTTCTGAGGCACGGCACCGCGAGTTCGGCGCGCCGGATGCGCGGGAGTTCGAGAAGGGGGCCTCGCGGACGACGGGAAGTCCCACCCCGGCTGCGCGGCCGGCCCGGATCGCGGGCGGCCTCCCGCGCGACGCACAGGAGCGGCTGCGGGTCTGTCGTCACGGTCCGCATTCGGCCCACCATGGGCGCGGGAACAGTCACCACCGCCCGTACGGTTGCAACGAGGTAGGGCCGGCACCGCGAGGTCGGGAGAACGGGGACCACGGGGTCTTCCACCCGCCGGGACCCGGGCCCACGAGCGTGGTGCGTCCACCACGTACTCGAACCGCGACCGACATCTGCAGAAGGACTGTTTCCATGACCGACCGGCCCTTGACCCTCATGGCAGTGCACGCGCACCCCGACGACGAAGCGACGAGCACCGGAGGGGTCCTCGCGCGGTATGCGGCGGAGGGAATCCGTACGGTGCTCGTGACCTGTACCGACGGCGGTTGCGGGGACGGGCCCGGGGGTGTCAAGCCCGGCGACCCGGGGCACGACCCGGCGGCGGTCGCCTCGCTGCGCCGCCAGGAGCTGGAGGCGAGCCGCGACGTCCTGAAGATCAGCGACCTGGAGACACTGGACTACGCCGACTCCGGAATGGTCGGGTGGCCGAGCAATGACGCCCCCGGTTCCTTCTGGCGGACCCCCGTGGCGGAGGGCGCCGCCCGGCTCGCGGAGCTCATGCGGCACTACCGGCCCGACGTGGTCGTCACCTACGACGAGAACGGCTTCTACGGCCACCCCGACCACATCCAGGCCCACCGCATCACCATGGCCGCCCTGGAGATGACCGAGCTGACGCCGAAGGTGTACTGGACGACGATGCCGCGGTCGGCGATGCAGCGGTTCGGGGAGACCATGCGCGAGTTCGGGGAGGACATGCCGGAGCCGGACCCCGCCGAGGAAGCCGCGATGGCCGAGATCGGCCTCCCGGACGACGAGATCACCACGTGGGTGGACACCACCGCGTTCAGTGGTCAGAAGTTCGACTCACTGGCCGCGCATGCCAGTCAGGGCGAGAACATCTTCTTCCTCAGGATGGGCAAGGAGAAGTTCGCCGACCTGATGGGCGTGGAGACCTTCGTACGCGTCAAGGACGCCACCGGCGCGGCCTTGCCCGAGACCGACCTCTTCGCCGGACTGCGCTGATCCGCGCGCCCGGCCCGGTGGAGCAGCCGGGTCGGAGCGCCGGAGCGCCGACGCGGGCCGGCCGCGCGTCGTCCATGATCTTCGTGTCCGGCTCCGGCACCTCCTCGTCGGCCGCGCCGGTGGAGGTCCAACGGCGGGCGGACTCCAGGGCGTCGAGCAGATCCTGAGGGACGCCCTCGGCGGCGACGTGCGGGACGCCGAGCGGTCGGCGCCGGCCTGGTGCGGGGTCGAGGAGTGGCAGCCGCCCGCGCCGGCCGTGCTGTGTTTCGCAGCGCCGAGGTGCGCCGTCGGTACGCGCCCACGATCCTCCCCGCCTGCCGCGACCTGGCGGTCCCGCAACGGCACGACCTCACGTGCCCGGCCTACGCGTCGGCGGTTCCGGACGACGAGCCCCTCGTGGTGCCGCACAGGCCACCGGAACCGGATTCGATGGGCGTATCAGCGGCATCGGGGACGACTTCCAGTTGTACACGCTACGGACCCACGCCCTCATGGGCGGCGGCCACGTACCCGGCACCGGATCTGAGCCGTCGGCCGCGAACCGTCGGCGACAGACGCGGCGAGCATCGCCCTGCAGTCCCGAGCCCCGCCACCGGGTGGACTTGCGTCCGGTGGCGGGGCCCAGAGGCTCCGGCCAGTCAGTCAGTCGGGTTCCGGGTCGGGTCGGGTCGGGTCGGGTCGGGTCGGGTCGGGTCGGGTCGGGTCGGGTCAGATCGTCGGCGTGTCGTCGACGATCTCCTTGTGCGGCTCGACGATGAACTTCCAGCCCTCGCTGGGCTCCAGGAACCGCACGCGGGTGGGGTAGATGTCCAGGGCGCGCCGGTCGCGGTTCTGGCCGTTGGCACCCTTCCGGGCCCGGGCCGGCTCCTCATACAGGTCGACCTTGACGTCCGGCACCGCGACGACTTCCTCGCTCCAGCGCTGGACGACGCCCGCACCGAACGCCTCCCGCGCGGAGGCGTAGAGCGCGTCCAGGGACTCCTTGTTCCCGGCGGGCACGAAGAGGGCGAGGTTCAGCAGGACGCCGGCGCTCTGCAGGACCTCGATCGCCTCCCCCGACTCGTCGGCGATCCAGATACCGCCCTCGTCGGCGTTCTCCGGGAGGACGTGAACCTCCTCGCCGAAGACCGTCTTCGCGACGAAGGACCCGCCTTCGAAGTCCTTGCCCGGCGCCGTGAGGAAAGCCGGGGCATAGCAGTCGAGAGGAAGACCATCCACCCCTGCCGGAACAAAAATACTGTCCTGGATTCCCAAGCCTGAAATCTCGTCGGCCGTAAGACGTCGAGCCGATACCTTCTCGGTGTTCACGCCATTCCCCTTTTACTCGCTGGCGCTCAGTGAATTCATTAATACTCTACCACGACAATGATCAACTAAGGACTGTCCCGCAATTTCTGGTGGATCGGTGCGCGGCGTCGGATGCGGTGCGTCGCAAGGCGGAGGAGCGTTCGCATACTGGATGAAGCGGGATGTTCCGACAAACGCGGCGAGGTGCCGTGACGGTCGTCGCACACCCGCCAGGAATTGCGGGAAAGCCCTGAGAGTTCGTTTCACCTCACTCCGAGCAGGTGACGACGGTTCGATTCCCTCCCCAGCGAAGCACCGAAAGGAATTGGTATTCACGGAACGCGGTATCGTCCATTCGGGATGGACCGTCCGAATCGATACGATTCTCCGGACTCGAACTCCGGCGTGAATTCGGCGTCCGACTGCACCAGGAATATTGGGGGTATCTCAGGATTCGTGATGCGGAACCGCCGGGGCGAGAGCTTCCCGCACCGTCGGGAGGGCGCCTGCCCACGAAAAAGCGGCCGGCAACGTCCTTCGACGTTGCCGACCGCGCCACATTCGTCCTTGTCGTGCAGGCCCACACCTGGCCCGTACAGGCCCACACCGGCCCGTACGGGGGAACCAGCAGGGCCTACCGCACCGGGAACCCGAAGGTGTAGCCCTGCTCCTTCAGCCACGGCAGGACCTCGCGCAGGGCGTCCAGAGTCTGGGCCCGGTCGCCGCCCGCGTCGTGGAAGAGGACGGTCGGGCCGTCGGCGATCTCGCTCTTGACGGTCGCGACGATGGTCTCCACCCCGGGGTGCTCGAAGTCCTTGGTGTCGACGTTCCAGCCCAGCGGGCGCATCCCCCGGGAAGCGGCCAGTTGCCGGCTGTACGGGGTGAAGGCACCGCCCGGAGCCCGGTAGTACATCGGACGGACGCCTCCGGACGCTTCGGTGATCATGCGTTCGGCGTCCAGGATCTGCTGCCGCTGGTAGGCCTCGGACTTCTTGTCCATGGTGGTGTCGTGCGAGACCGTGTGGTCGCAGAGCCGGTGTCCGTCCGCCACGACCGCCTTGACCAGGTCCGGGTACGCCTCGGCCTGCGTGCCCACCATGCAGAACGTCGCCTTCACGCCGTTCTCCTTGAGGAGTTGCAGCACCTTCGGCGTCCAGACCGGGTCCGGTCCGTCGTCGATGGTGATGTTGACGCCCTTGGCCCCGGCGTCGGAGGCGTGCACGATGCCCACGGCCACGGGCTTGATGGCCGGCGCCGAGACGTGCGCCTGCGGCCGGCGCGCCCCGGTGGTGTCGGCCTGCGCGGTCCACATCGACATGGCGACGGCTCCCACGGTCACTCCGAGCGCCGCGGCGAAAGCCTTGCCGTACCAGCCCCTTCCCTTGTGCTTCGCCATGTCCGCCCGCCCCTTTTGCCGTGTCCGTCGGTGCCGTGTCCGATGCCGTGCACTCATCAAGTCACACGAACACCCGGCCGAGGTAGGTCGGTTACCGACTGAAGACGAAGCCGCAGGTGGCCGGCGACAAACGCAGGGGTTCCGCGACAGGAAAGACCGGCAGATCGAGAAGGGCGGCTGGTCGAGAAGCCGGGCCGCTTCCGCCGCTCACGCGACTGCCCCGCCGCGCCACCGAAGCGGCGGCCTGGCGGGGCAGTTCACGGCCGCGCGTGCTCGCTACTTCAGCGCGTGGGCAGCGGCCTGGGCGAGCGTGCTCGCCGCGTCGGAACGTTGCGCCTTGGTGGACTTCTTGTCCGCCAGCACCTTCGCGGCGGCGGTGAGGATCTTCTTACCGGGCCTGCGCGTCGACGCGGCCGGGGTCTGGGAGAGGGCACTGGCCGCGGCCCGCTTCTCGGTCTTCGCCGCCTTCTTGGCGCGTACGGTCTTTCCGGCGGCCGAAGCGGCGCGGGACGTGGTCTTCTTGGCGTCGGCGGATCCCGCCTTGCCGGAGGTCTGGGACAGTGCGCTCGCGGCGGCCTTCCTGCTGCTCTTCGACGTGCTGCTCGTGGTGGCCCGTCCGGCCGCCGAGGCCGCCTTCGGACGCGTGGTCCCGGATGTCTTCGTCTTCGCCATGACGCTCTCCCTGTTCCTCTGTCGGGATCTTCCGTCCTCTTCGCGTACCCGAACTCACGCGCATGGAACGGCCGAAGGCCTGACTCCGTGACAGGGAAACGGGGCAGCCCCGGTTCCGGAGAACCGGGG
>NZ_JBHWZJ010000127.1:0-18090 GCF_042728415.1 Streptomyces sp. NPDC060198
TGCGACCGGCCACCGGCCGTGCCGCACCCCCCGCTTCGGCGTTCCGGAGGCAACGTTGGCAAGATCCGTGTGCATGACACCCGAGACATCCGACAACGGCAGCCTGCCCACTCCCACCACGACCGCCGAGCGGGTCGCCCTCGTCGACCGTGTGCTCGGCCTGCCGTTCCCGCAGGGCGACGAGGCGGAGGACAGCGGGGTACGGAGCAGCGGCCCCGGACATCACCTGCTCATCCTGCGGGCGAGCGAAGACTTCTGGGACGGGCCGCACGAGGAGACGGCGGAACCGGCCGAGGAGGCGATCGAGGCCGAGTTCAGTGCCGTGGCGACAGCGCTCACCGAGCGTTGGGGCGAGCCCGAGACGATCGACCTGTGGCCATGGCTGGCGGGCGACGACGAGACGGAGATGGCTTCCACGGCTCCCGAACCCCTGGGACAGCTCTGCAACCTGGCCGGCAGCATGCAGGTCTGGCGCATCGCCGGCACCACCCGCTGGGTCGGCCTCACGGTGGGCCAGGCCGACCCAGAGTTCCCGATCTGGCTGCTTGCCGCAGTCGGTGAGGTCGAGGTCCTGGAAGCCAGGGCCCCGGGCGAGGAGGAGTCCGAGGAGGACGAATCCTCCGCGCTCTGATTCCGCGTGCGGAGCTGCTCGGTGGCTGAGCCCGGGCTGTCCCTCGGGCTGTTGACGGTGGCGGAGAGGTGTGAGGGTCGGCCTTTCAGGACCGGCGTTCGCCGAACTGCCACAGCACGTGTACGACGCGGAGCACCGCGAGCACTCCCCCGACCGAAGCCCCGGTGATGAGCATGACCTTGTCGACGGTGGGTGAGAGGTCCCAGACGGCTGCGGGGCCGGCGATCGCGGCGAACATGACGGATCCGAGGAAGCACGCGCTGAGCAGCGCGTAGCCGATCTCCACGGTGATCTCGTCCCTGTCCTGCTGGCTGCGTCTCCCCGTTTCCATGCCCAAAGGGTGCCAGCGGGCGCGGCACAGGTCCAGCATGTGGGGCTGGGACTGAGGCCGGGGCTGAGGAGCGGTGGGGTGCCCGCTCGGTGGTCGCGGGGGAGTGCTCCGGTCAGGGCTGGATTCCACAATGGCGTCAACGGATGCCCCGTAAATTCCGCGAGAAACAGACGAGTTTGCGTGTGTGGGGCGGAGTTGTAGGGGCAACAGAAGCTCTGGAGGTTGATAATCATGGTTCCCCTGCTTCTCGTTCTTCTTCTGGCCGTCATTCTTTTCGGTGCGGGATTCGCGCTCAAGGCGCTGTGGATCGTCGCAGCGATCGTCCTTGTTCTCTGGCTGATCGGGTTCGTGGCCCGTCCGAAGGGTGGAAGCCACCGCTGGTACCGGTGGTAGTTCGTACAAACCGCCGGAATGATGCATTCGCTGAACGAAGAGGGTCCGCTCCCGATGGGCGGGCCCTCTTCCGCGTTCCCGTGTCTCGTGGGGCGAGTGGAACGGGAAAACGCGTACCGGTAAGGCGATATGGGCGGGCGTCGGATGAGATTGCTGAGAAAAGAAAGAAAGCGGGGTGCATGACCCCCAGGATGCAGGGCACGTGAAGTTCAGGACGGGAGCCGCTCGTAGGGCGGAAGGTCCCGTCCCGCTGAGCAAGTAATCACCTTCCGGCAACGAGAGAGGAAGCCGTAGAGATGAGCGAGAACATCTGGGGCTACCAGCCCACGGCCGGCCACACCGCGGGCGCCGACCTGATCGGCTACAAGGTCGAAGCGACCGACGGCAGCATCGGCAAGGTCGACAAGCACTCCGACGAGGTCGGCTCCTCCTATCTGGTGGTCGATACCGGGGTCTGGATCTTCGGCAGGCACGTCCTGCTTCCGGCAGGTACGGTGCGCCGGGTCGATCTGGAGGAGAAGAGGGTCTACGTGGACCTCGACAAGGAGCAGATCAAGAGCGCTCCGGAGTTCGACAAGGATTCCCACCTCGGAAACCCCGAGTTCTTCGAGACCACGGGTGAGCACTACGGGCGGCACCGTCGCATCTGACGCCACCGTGCGTCAGAACGCGAACCGGCACCGGCGCCGGACTCCTTCCTTCTTCGCGGGGGCTCGCTCCCGAAAGAAAGTCGCGGAAGTGGGACCGCCGCACATGGTCACCGGAACCCAGCGGGTCGAATCAGGCAGAATTTCACTGCCCGGTCCGGCCCGCTTTCCGTGCGCCTGCTGGGTTCGCCTGCGGGTCTGCTCCGGCGAGTCCGGGCCGGGCACCGTGCCTTCGACTGCAAGAGTGGTGCGATCGTTGGGCACGCCGATTTCTCGGGTGATGCTTTCCTTCCTGTCGTCGGTTCGGAATGCGGGATGCTGGCGACCGGTCCTCAGGGCGCGGCGGAATTCGAGCACGGGTAAGGGGTGTCCCGCAATTCGTGGTGGATCAGTGCGCGGCGTCGGATGCGGTGCATCGCAAGGCGGAGGGGCGTCCGCATACTGGATATAGCGGGACGTTCCGACAACGCGGCGAGGTGCCGTGGCTGTCGTCGCGCACCCGCCAGGAATTGCGGGACAACCCTTCGGGTGGCCGACTGCTCCAGGGGAGGGCCGGCGGTGAGTAATCCCGCCGTGGGTGCCTGTGATTCGAGTGGTTGGGGTACGGCGGGGACAGGGTGCAGCCACCGCCCGGGGTGAATTTCTCCATGGTGCGGAGTCCGGCCACTCCCTCCTGCAGGGAACGCGTCCCAGGTCCGGAACCTGCTCGCAGGGCAGAGGCCAAGGTGCGTTCCGATGCCCGCGAAGACGGCTGTTGGTTCTTCTCGTGTGCCTGGGGCGAGATGATTCCGCGCGATCTCGCCAGGGCGTCCGCCCGATCCGATGCCCGGTTTGCCACGGCCGGACGCCCTGGCCATCGCGCCGTACGACATCCGCGCGGCGAACAGGCCGAGCAGGGTGAGGGCGGCGGCCCGGACGAGTGCCGACGAGCCGGACATCGGTGCGCGCGAACTCTTCATCGTGGTGCCTTTCCTTCCCGTCGACCGCCCCTGCGGAGGGGAGTCGACGTGCCTGGTCCGTCACTCCTTTACAGAGCACCGCCCAGTCGGAAAGGTTGAGGAACCCCAGGCCCACATTGCACGAACGAGTGACGCGGGCCGCGCGAGCCTCGCTGTCCTCGGGGCCAGGGCGAAGGCGAAAGCCAAGGCAAAGGCTGGGACTGATGCCGACGCCTTCGCAGTTGCCGTTGCGGGTGGCGGCCGGACCTTCCGCGAGTCCTGGGACGCCTGCGGGGGTCAGCGCGGGTCAGTCGATCAGATCGCTGAGCGTCACGTACAGCACGACCCGGTCGGTGCGGTCCGTTTGCAGGCCGACGCACAGGTCCCGCCGGTCGAGCAGCCAGCCGTTGGGGCGGCACTTCTCGTGAGTGATGCCGAGACGGCGGATGATTTCCTGGTACGAGAGACCGTTCTCGCTGCCGATCGTCAGCAGGCGGTAGCAGTTGCCGGAGCCGCACCCCTCGCTCTGTGACTCCACGGTCAGCCCCGCGGGCAGGGCCGGTACGGCGGATGCGGCGGGAGTCGATGCCCCGGTCAGCACGAGGGCGTAGAGCAGGGAGGCGACCAAGGTGAGCGCGAACTGTGTGCCCAGGACGCCGATCGCCCCGCTGCGGCGGGCCGCCCACGTGTCCTGATCGGGCGCCGGCCCCTCCTGCGAGCGTTCCCAGATCGCGCCGGCCGCGACGATCAGCGGCGCGACGGCCGCGAAGACGAGGTGGGCGTCGGGCCTCGGTGGCTCCGTCAACCAGAGGTGCTGGACGGCCACGAGCAGCCCGCCGACGGCTGCCAGCGCCACGGTAACGGCTGTCCTCACGAGAGGGGTTCGCGCAATGCGCCACCACACGACGAGAGGGAGGACGGCATAGGCGACACCCACCAGCGTCCATGCGAGGGCTTGCACGAGGTGACGGCCTCCCTGGGCGACTACCGGTACGACAGCAGGTCGAGCGGCGGTACGGCGGATGCGGCGGCGGCAGCAGCCGACTGAGGGACGCCGTAGGACGGTTGCCCGGTTCCTACCGGTGCGGGGCCCGGCAGGCACAACCGATGGCAGCGGGGTGGAGGTTTGGCCGGCTCGGCCGTGCAGGGTGTGATGAACTGGCCGGGATGTGAGCGATGTTGACGGGTGTGGGGGTGTGCGGCTGCCGAGTCTGAGCCGGTGAGGCCGGCCCGGAACCCGACTGGCCCCGGATGAACCCGCAGGCCAGGAAGAGTGCTTCCCGCTCGCGCGGGGATGGTCCGGGTTTTGAGTGGGCGACCCTGGGCCGGCGCATGTGCTTCCCGCTCGCGCGGGGATGGTCCCGCCACGGAGCCTGACGTCAGCACCTGGCCCCTGTGCTCCCCGCGTGCGGGGATGGCCCCATGCCGCCCAGAGCGGGGGCGGGGGACGACTGGTGCCCCCGCGTGTGCGGGGATGGTCCTACCTGGTCCCGCCGCTTCGAGCAGCACATCCGGTGCTCCCCACGTGCGCGGGGCTCGGCACGGGAGCTACTGCCGCGTCAGGCAACGTTTTGCCCCGTCGCGACGCCCCGGTACGCACTCTCGCCGCACCGGCCGAAAGCCCGAGTACGTCCAGTACGGGGGCTTCCGGCCCGGCACGCCGGGAACACGCACCTGACGCCGCTCCTCGACGGGCAAACCTTGGCCGACGCGGCACTACCCGTACCCGCGCGCCCCACCGTGCGCCCCGGCGGGATGCCCCTGCGGTCCGCCGACCCGTACCACCAACTTCGTGCATCTGGTCATGGAGTGCCGCACCTCGCACCCCCTACGCTCACCGGCATGACCGCTGAAGCCCTTCGTGGCCCCCGAGTCCCGTTCGTCGACCAGGCTGCCGGTGCGGCGGTGAAGGCCGCCGACCGGGCGCACGTCTTCCACTCCTGGTCCGCTCAGGGTCTGCTCGATCCGCTCGCCGTGGCGGGGGCGGAGGGAGCCTACTTCTGGGACTACGACGGGAACCGCTTCCTCGACTTCACGAGTGGGCTCGTCTTCACCAACATCGGCCACCAGCACCCGGTCGTGGTGGCCGCGATCCAGGAGCAGGCGGGCAAACTCGCCACTTTCGCGCCCGCGTTCGCGATCGAGGCACGATCCGAGGCGGCGCGGCTGATCGCGGGGCACACCCCGGGCGACCTGGACAAGATCTTCTTCACCAACGGTGGAGCCGAGGCAGTCGAGAACGCGGTGCGGATGGCGCGGGTGCACACCGGCCGTACCAAGGTGCTTTCCGCGTACCGCTCGTACCACGGGGCCACCTCGGCCGCGATCAACCTCACCGGGGACCCGCGCCGTTGGGCGTCCGACAATGGTTCGGCGGGGGTGGTGCGGTTCTGGGCGCCCTTCCTCTACCGCTCGTCGTTCCACGCGACGACCGAGGTGGAGGAGTGCGCCCGTGCCCTTCAGCACCTGGAAGACACCATCGCCTTCGAGGGCCCCGGCACGATCGCGGCGATCGTGCTGGAGACCATCCCCGGCACGGCGGGCATCATGACCCCGCCGCCCGGCTACCTCCCGGGCGTGCGCGAGATCTGCGACCGGTACGGCATCGTCTTCGTGCTGGACGAGGTGATGGCCGGCTTCGGACGTACCGGCGAGTGGTTCGCGGCCGACCACTACGGGGTGGTGCCCGACCTGATGACCTTCGCCAAGGGCGTCAACTCCGGTTATGTGCCACTCGGCGGGGTGGCGATCAACGCCGAGATCGCGGCCATCTTCGAAACCCGCCCCTACCCCGGCGGGCTCACCTACTCCGGCCACCCGTTGGCCTGTGCCGCCGCTGTCGCCACGATCCGGGTGATGGAGGAGGAGAAGGTGGTGGAGAGTGCCGCGCGCCTCGGCGAGAAGGTGCTCGGACCGGGGCTGCGCGAGCTGGCCGAGCGCCACCCCTCGGTCGGCGAGGTGCGGGGCGTCGGTGCGTTCTGGGCCCTGGAACTGGTACGGAACCGGGAGACGCGCGAGCCGCTCGTCCCGTACAACGCGACGGGGGAGGCCGCAGCGCCCATGGCCGCTTTCGGGGCGGCGGCGAAGGCGCGGGGGCTGTGGCCCTTCATCAACATGAACCGCACCCACGTCGTGCCGCCCTGCAACGTCAGCGACGCCGAAGCGCGGGAGGGTCTCGCCGCGCTGGATGAAGCACTGACGGTAGCGGACGGCTACACGGTCTGACCGGGACAAGCCCGGAGGCCGCCGACTCCGGGCTCCGACGGCAAGGTTCCGAGCCGGCACCCGTGGCAAAAGGTCGGCGCCGGGGCGGAAGGGGCCGGCGCCGGAGCGGAACGAGTCGGCACTGACCCCAACGCCGACGCCGACGCCGGCCGATCCGGCACTGACGCCGACGCCGGCCGATCCGGCACTGACGCCGACGCCGACCGACCCGGCACTGACGCCGACGCCGGCGCCAACCGATCCGGCACCGGCGTCGACCGAGCCGTCCACGGGAGAAATGCCCGATCTTGGTGCGGTGTACGGGAGAATCTACTGCCAAAGGCGACGCGCTCCCGAGGCTGTCCCCGTATCGCCCACTCCGCCCACCCTGCCCGGATCCGGGCAGGGTGGGCCTGCCTTAAGGTGTCCCGAACAGAAAAATGGGGAGGGAACGGGATGAGCCCGAGCGGAGGTGTGACCCGCAACACGCTGCGCCGCCAGATCTCCGGTGCACTGCGTGACGAAGTGCTCGCGGGGCGTCTGCCGTCGGGCAAGGAGTTCACCGTCAAGCAGATCGCCGAGCAGTACGGGGTCTCCGCGACGCCCGTCCGCGAGGCGCTCTTCGATCTCGCCTCGCAGGGCCTCCTCGTCTCCGACGAACACCGTGGATTCCAGGTACGCGCGTTCAGCGTCGGGGATTACCGTTCCATCGTGCAGGCCCGTTCCGTCATCGTGGAGGGTATTTTCAGCGGCTGTCATCCGATCACGGTCCGAGGCGAGGCGATGACCTCTCTCCGGCGCCGCGCCTCCGAGGCCGCACGTGCCGCGAGGGGCGGCGACCTCGACGTGCTGATCGGCTACGACCTGCGGTTCTGGCGGGAATTGAGCGCGTTCGTCGGCAACCCGAACATCAGCGACTTCCTCGCGACCCTCCGCGTCCAGGGCTGGGTCTTTCTGGTGCACCGGCTGCGGACGAGTGTGGAACGGGACCGCCTCCTCTGGCTCGATCACGAGGCGCTCGCCGAAGCCGTCACCGCCGGGGACCGGGCGGCGGTGCTGGCGATCCTGCGCGCGTACTACGCCCGGGAACAGGAATGGGCGGACCGGCTCCTGATCACCGAGCTGAGCGTGACGGACGGTCGCTGAGGCATCCCGGCTCCCGCCCCACCTGGCTCCAGCTTCAGCTCCGACCCCGGACGCGGCGGGGCACCTGTACTCCTGGAGGCCTCTGCGGCTTCTGCGGCTTCTGCGGCCTCTGAGACAGTGCCTCTGTGTGGTGTCCGGATCCGTCCCGATCCCGTGACCGCAGAGACCCTGTGCGCGGCCCACCTGCCGCATTACGCTGTCCCGACGAGCGCCCAACCCCGTGTGAGAGCGAGACTTCGTGGCCTGTGACCTGTGGCTCGTCCCCCTCGTCGATGTGCTGTGCCACAGCCCCGACAACCCCTTCGCCGAAGAGATCGCCGTCTTCGACAGCGCGCTGGGGGAGGCCGGTCTCCCGCCCGTCCCCGTGTACGCGTACATGCCCGGCCTCACCGGGGACGTGGCCCCGGTCGCGGGCTTCGACTACGAGGCGCTGCATTTTCTGCGCCGGGCTTATCTGCTCCAGCTCAGCGGCCTGGCGGTCACTCCCGTCGACGCGCTGGGCGGGGACTACGAGCAGCTCCTGGAGATGTTCGAGCAGAGCGCTCAGCAGTCGCACCTGGTCTGGCACTTCGACCATGCGGGGGCGTACGTCCCGGTGGACTTCCCGACTCCCCTCTCCAACGACGTTCTGTTGGAGGGCGGCGGCCCGCTCGGCTCCTCGCACGGCCTGCTGCGCGAACTGGAGTTCGTCGCCCCGTCCCTCGGCATCGACCCCGGGAACCCGCCGGCTCCGCCCGCGCCGCCCACCCGGCCCACCGAGCTGGAGGAGCCGGCCGAGCCGATCGCGTACGACGAGAGCCCGTTCGCCCGGGAGCGGCACGTCTGGCTGGGCCTGCACGCGGCGGCGACCCGCAGCCTCGCGCAGGGCTCGATGATCATCTTCAGCTGACGACTACGACGACTGCGCCAACAACACCGACTGAACCAACAGCACCAACGGCACCAACGGCACCGACTGCACCAACAGCGCGGACCAGCAACGGCCACGGTGACCGCAATGACTGCGGCGACCTCACCGGGGCGGCTCCGGCGGTCGTTGCCGGGGCATGTTCGGCCGGGTCACCGAGGGGATCGAGAAGCGGCCCGGCGGCCCGGTCTGCTCGCCCCGGCCGATGCCGGCTCCCGTCGTCAGCGACTGCATCCCCATGGGGGCGGGCCCGGCGCGGAACTCCACCATCCAGTCCGCGGTCTCGGACCGTACGAGTTCCGTGATGTCCTCGGAGAACCGGCGCAGCACCCCGAGGCAGCGCTCGGCCGCCTCGCTCGCGGTGCCCTCGGTCGGGCCCAGTACCTCGCGTACGGATTCCGAGGCCCAGTCGAACTGGAGCACCTGGAGCCTGCGCTGTACGGCTTGCGCGGTGGCCAGATCCCTTATCCAGCCGGAGGTCAGGCCGAAATACCGGTCGCAGGCCATGCAGGCGGCACCGAGCAGCAGTGAGAAGTAGCCGTACCCCGCCGAGCCGTTCAGCGCCCCGGTCAGGTCGAGCAGCGGCAGCGTCGCGCCCGCGACGACGCCGACCGAGGTGCCGACGCGCAGTCCGCGTGCGCCGCGCCGCTTCCAGGTGCGGTCCTTCAGGTACCAGGCGGCCGTCTCCAGTGCCCCTGTCTCGACCCACCGGTACAGCTCGTCGAGGCGTTCGGCGGGCTCGCCCCAGTCGCCGAGCGGAAAGGGACGCGCGGCGAGATCGCGTCCCGGTCGCGCGGGGCTGCCGGATTCCGGGGCGGAATGCGTAATTCCGGTGCTGTCACCGGACGACCCCGCAGCGGATTCCTTACGGGGCGGCCCCTCGGGCGGCATCTCCGGCTGGCTCACCGGGGCACTCCTCTGCACTCTGCGTGGAACTACGGAGGGTCTGTCTCGGGTATCTCCACTGACTTCCATCGACTCCGCCGGCCGGCTCGCTGCGCCGGCTCCGACGACCGGTCGCGCTGACTCTGCGTAACCGGCGGTGCGATTGTGTGTGGCGGTACGCATGCCCTTCCTACCGCCGAATGGTGGGCCGTGGGAGCGAAAACGCGGTATTACAGCGTGCTGTCGGCCTCTGGTCAGGTATAGGGCGTTTTCTCAGCGCCGCAAATCTCACTCGAAAGAGTTGCGTCCGATGGGTGGAGCGGGGCACCCGACGAGCACGTAGGCTCGTTTTAACCAAACATCCGCCCTCGAAAAGCCCAGGAGTGACCATGATTCCCGGTGGTGGTCAGCCCAATATGCAGCAGCTGCTCCAGCAGGCCCAGAAGATGCAGCAGGATCTCGCGGTGGCCCAGGAGGAGCTGGCGCGGACCGAGGTGGAGGGCCAGGCGGGCGGTGGTCTGGTGAAGGCCACGGTGAACGGCTCCGGCGAGTTGCGCGCCCTCGTGATCGATCCCAAGGCGGTGGACCCCGAGGACACCGAGACCCTGGCCGATCTCGTCGTCGCGGCGGTCCAGGCGGCCAACGAGAACGCCACCGCGCTCCAGCAGCAGAAGCTCGGCCCGCTGGCGCAGGGCCTGGGCGGCATGCCCGGGCTTCCGTTCTGATCCGGCGCACGAGTGGGTCGAATCGGCGCACGAGTGGGTCGATCTGGAGCACGGGCGGGTCGATCCGGCCCGCGGTCCATCCGGGACGACTCCCGCGCTGAGCCGTCCCGGCACCCCTATTGGTACCCGCGCGTACCCACTACGGTACGAGCAGGATGTGAAGGAGAGGCGTTCCGTTGTACGAAGGCGTTGTTCAGGACCTCATCGACGAACTGGGCAGGCTCCCAGGCGTCGGTCCCAAGAGCGCGCAGCGGATCGCCTTCCACGTTCTGCAGGCGGAGCCGACCGATGTGCGGCGCCTCGCCCATGCCCTCCTGGAGGTCAAGGACAAGGTCCGCTTCTGCTCGATCTGCGGCAATGTCGCGCAGCAGGAGCAGTGCAACATCTGTCGCGACACCCGCCGCGACCTGACGGTCATTTGCGTGGTCGAGGAGCCGAAGGACGTCGTCGCGATCGAGCGGACCCGTGAGTTCCGGGGGCGCTACCACGTGCTCGGCGGGGCGATCAGCCCCATCGAGGGTGTCGGCCCCGACGATCTGCGTATCCGCGAGTTGCTGGCGCGGCTCGCCGACGGTTCCATCACGGAGCTGATCCTGGCGACCGACCCGAACCTCGAGGGCGAGGCCACCGCGACGTACCTGGCGCGGATGATCAAGCCCATGGGGCTCCGGGTCACCCGTCTCGCCAGTGGTCTGCCGGTGGGCGGCGACCTGGAGTACGCGGACGAAGTGACCCTGGGCCGCGCCTTCGAGGGGAGACGGCTTCTCGATGTCTGACGCGGGTACGTTGCAGAGGTTCCAGCCAGCCGCCGTTCGTGCAGGTGCCCACGGGAGGTTCCCTCGATGTCTGACGCCACGCTGAACTCCGTCACGCAGGACCCGGACGACTTCGCCGTCCAGATCGCGGACCAGATCAAGACGTTCATCGTCGCGGTCACCGAGGTGTCCAAGGTCCAAGAGCCGGAGGAGGCCGTTCCGGTACTCCTCCTCCAGGTGTCGCAACTGCTGCTCGCGGGCGGCCGGCTCGGCGCGTACGAGGACATCCTCCCCGACGAGCGGTACGAGCCCGACCTGGGCGCCGAGCCCGACGCGGACGGGCTGAGGGAGCGTTTCGCCGCGCTGCTGGAGCCCATCGACGTCTACTCCGAGGTCTTCGACCCGTACGAGCCCCGCAAGGCACCCGTGCCGCACCGGATCTCCGACGACCTGGCCGACCTGGTCACCGACCTCGGCCACGGTCTCGCCCACTACGAGGCGGATCGCACGGCCGAGGCGCTGTGGTGGTGGCAGTTCTCGTACTTCTCCAACTGGGGCTCGACGGCCTCCGCGACCCTGCGGGCGCTCCAGTCGCTGGTCGCGCACATCCGTCTCAACCAGCCGCTGGCGGAGCTGGACGGGCTGGACACCGACCAGGACCCGGGCGACGACGACCTCGCCGAGGCCGCGGGTCTGGTGATGGTCCAGGAGATCGCGGGTCCGCTGGGGCTGCGACCGGTCAAGTAGCTGCCGCTGCCGGAGGGGCTGGGACGCGGAGCGCGCACCAGCCCCTTTGGCCCGGGCCGGGTGGCAGGCGGATCAGACCGCCGACCAGCCGTTGTCCACGGCGAGGATCACGCCGTTGATGTTGCTGGCCGCGTCCGAGGCGAGGAAGACGATCGCTGCGGCCTGCTCCTCGGCGGTGGCCGGCTTGCCGACGTTGCCCATGTAGGAGCCGAGGACGGCCGGGCCGAGCGCGTCGCGGTCGGCGTTCACCTGGATGTTCGTGATGGTGCCGCCCGGGGCGATGGCGTTGGTGCGGACGCCCTGGCCGCGGTACATGACGGCGGTCGACTTGGTGAGGCCCGCGATGCCGTGCTTCGACGCGGTGTACGCGGCGCCCGCGGCCGAGCCGCGCAGGCTCGCCTCCGAGGCGGTGTTCACGATCGCGCCCTTTCCGGCCGCCAGCATGTGCGGGAGCGCGGCCCGGGTCAGCAGGAACGGCGCGGTGAGATTGATGCGGATGACCCGCTCCCACTCGGAGTCGGTGACGTCCGCCGCCGCCGACATGGAGTCCATGATCCCGGCGTTGTTGACGAGCACGTCCAAGCCGCCGAAGGTCTCCACGGCGGTGCGCACGACCTCGTCCACCACGGTCTGCCCGCTCAGGTCGCCCACCACCGCGACAGCCGTGCCGCCGGCCGCCGCGATGTCGGCGAGCGTCTGCTCGGCCCGCTCCTTGTCCAGGTCGGCGACGAGGACCTTCGCGCCCTGAGCGGCGAACCGGAGGGCGGTGGCCCGGCCGATGCCGCTGCCCGCGCCGGTGACGACGACGCTGCGGTCCTGGAAGTCGGTGGTGCTCACGGTGGTGCTCCCTTGCCTTGATGTTCCCTCTCGAACTGTACGGTTTTTTGGCGCACAGTGCCAGAAAGTCGCTCCGCGCCACAGTGCGGAGATCGTTAAGGTGGACCCCATGGGAGACGCTCCGACCTCTGCAGCGCGGTCCGCCCGCTCGGGCCGCCCGCCCCTGACCGAGCGCCGAAAGGCGGCCACCCGGCTGGAGATCGCGGAAGTCGCGGTGAGGCTCTTCGCGGAGAAGGGCGTCGCGGCCACCTCCGCCGACGAGATCGCGGCGGAGGCCGGTGTCTCGACCCGCACGCTCTGGCGGTACTTCCCGACCAAGGAGGCGTGTGTACAGCCGCTGCTCGCGGTCGGCGTCGACTCGCTCGCCGAGGCCCTCCGCGACGGCTCCGGACACGAACCGCTCATCGACGCGCTGGAGGCCATGCGGCCCGACACCATGCGCCCGACCGCCGGATCGGCGGACGTGCTCAGCCTGGTACGGCTCACCCGCACCGAACCGGGGCTCCGGGCCGTGTGGCTCCAGACCCATCTGGAAGCCGAGTCGGTCCTCGCCGAAGCCATCGCCCAGCGCACCGGGGAGTCCCCGGACGCACTCGCGCCCCGGGTCGCCGCCGCGATGATCAACGTCGCGCTGCGGGTCGCCGCCGAGGACTACGCGTGGAATCCGCAGCGCTCGGACCGAGCCCTGGACGAGGTCGCGCGCGAGGCGTTGCGGATCGCGGCGGAGGCCCTGCGGCAGGGCTGAGGCCCCGGGCTCCGGGGGGCGTCGGAATACGGGCGCGGTGAGGGGGCCCGGCCCGTACGGTCGGCCCATGACGAGGACCACGCCGGACAGGCCGGTGTCCGTGGAGGCGGTGTTTCCCGAGCTGGCCGCGTGGCGGGGCCGGACGACGCGTCTGCACCCCAGGCCCGGGCGGCCCGGTGTGCGGGACAGCCATGTCGGCGGGCCGATGCTGTGGTCGGAGGGTGAAGCGTGGCCGGTCTGCCACGAGCCGCATCTGCCGGAGGCCGAGGGGTACGCACCCGACGAGATCCGCGCCGCACGGGCGGCGGGAGGTCACCCGCCCGAGCGGCGGTGGCCCCGCGTCGACGCGGACGGGCCCGTCCCCTTCGTCGGGCTCGCCCAGCTTATCCGCCGCGACGTCCCGGGGTTGGCGGCAGGGCCCGGCGGCGCCGACCTGGTGCAGCTCTTCCGTTGCCCCCTCGCCCACGGGCAGCACCACGAACGCCGTTACCGCCTGCACTGGCGACGGGCCGAGGGCGCCGAGCGGGAGGAGCGGCTTCTCGCCGCGCCGCCCGAAGCGGTTCTGCTCCGGTGGGAGGACGAACTCCCCGAGCCGTGTGTCCTGCACCCGGAAGAGGTGGACACCTACCCCTGGGCGGAAGAGGGCTCGCTGCCCGCCGAGTTGATCGCGCGCATCGACGCCTGGGACGAGGCCCAGGAGAGGGAACACGGGCCAGACGCGCTCAGCTACCAGTGCGACCTCTCGATACCGCCCGGCTGGAGGGTCGGTGGCTTTCCCAGCTGGGCATCGACGGGGCCGATGGTCATCGAGTGCCCCTCGTGCGGGGCCCCGATGCGCCTGCTGTTGACCGCCGAGGGCTACGAGACGCAGGGGCCTTCCTGCAGCTGGGTGCCGTTGGAGGACCGCGACCGGTTCCGGCGGGCCGGGGCGTCGAGCCGGGCCGGGGTGTCGATCCGGGGCGGTGAAGCCGTGGTCCGGCCCACCCGGCTCCGCTTCGGCCGCGACCGGGACCTGCATGCCTTCGTCTGCCCGGCCGATGGGGAGCATCCGCCCCGCTGGGTGTTGTCCTGACGGTCATTCGGAGGGTGGGCGGGCCCGCCCACCGCTCCACGGACGAGTGATTTCCAGGGCGGTTGGTTGCCACCCGGATCTGACGGTGTTTCTGCAGGTCCGCCCGGAGCTCAAGCCCCGAGCCCCGAGCCCCGGGCTCCGAGCCCTGAGCCTCGAACTCCGAGCCGCTTCTTGTAGGAATGGGTGGTCAGGTTCAATCCCACCCACCCTCCCTCCCCTCTTCCTTCCTTCCCGCCAAGTCCCGCGCGCCCGAGTATGGATGGGGTGCAACCGGAGGGGGCGGGAGCGCGGATGACACCTGAGGGTGGCTTTCCGTGACCGGCTTGCATCGGAGCGTAGTGACGCTCTACGTTCGCGATGAGCAACCTCAAACCTCAGAAAAAGGACGACCCCGGCGGTGTGGCAACACCGACCGGGGTCTGACCGAAGCGAGATCGCACGGCTAGGAGTCGATCCCTCATGGCTAACGCCAACATTAGTGCCGCCCTGCGCGCACCCGCCCATCCCATGGCGAAAGCCGGGTACGGCAAGCGCCACGCCCCCGACCAAGCGCCCCGGCACGCCCGCGACTTCCGGCACCTGGCGCCGAGGGAAGCGGCCATCGGTGCGTACATCGACCGACTGCCCGAAGGCGCCGCGATCGGCTACAAGACCCTCGCCGAGGAGCTCCCCGACTACGGCCAGCAGGCCTGCCGCAGCGCCCTCGACCGGTTGACCCGCGAAGGCCATCTCCGCCGCATCAAGGTCCACTTGACCGGCGCCAACGGCACCAGGCACTGGGTGACCCGGACCTACTTCTCCCGCACCGCGCGGAACGCGGCCTGGTGGGCGGAGCTCGTACGGTTCGTCCGGGGCATCGACGTGACCGGCCAGCCGGCCGCCCCGAAGGTGGTCCCGACTGCGTTTCCGGACGCGGGAGTTCCGGATGCGGACGCCCCGCACGCGGAGGCCCGGGGCGCGCGAGTGCCGGGTGCGGCGCCCTGGCACACGGTGCGACTGGCGGACGCCGAGGGGCCGACCGGGCGGCCCGCCGGTGCGGAGCCGCTGGACGCCGATGTCCCCGCTGCCGAGCCCTCCACTGCTGAACCCACTGCTTCCGAACTCCCCCGCCAGACAGCCTCGGTGTTCGCCTCCCTCGGCGACCTGATGGCGGGCCGCATGGACGCCCCGCCGCCCGGCTCCGCCGCCGCCCTGGCTCTGGAGGCCGGAGCGAGGGCGCCGCGTTCCCCGGCGTACGACGTACTCGCCGCGCTGGGCGCCCGCGACCCCCGGCTCCAGCTCTCCGGTGACGAATGCGTCGAATTGGAGCCCTTGGTCGGCGAGTGGCTGGACCGGGGCGTGGGGCCCGACCGGATCGCCCACGCCCTCGCGGCGGGGCTCCCGGCGTCGGTGCACTCCGCCGTCGCCTTCCTGCGTAAACGACTGGAGAACAAGATGCCGCCCACCCAGCAGCCCGGCCCGCACGTGTCGCACCCCGCGCACGAGGAGATCTCCGGGGCCGTCATGATGTGCCTCTTCTGCGACGAGGACGAGACCACCACCACCCTGATCGACGGAATCTGTGCGGACTGCCGCGCCGACATCGACCGCGACGAGGCGAGCGGTGCCACCGGCGACGTCCCCGACACCTTCCTCGCGCGACCCCGGCAACAGCCGGACGTCGCAGCCCGGGTCGCGGAACTCCGCGCTGCGACGGGCCGTCCGGCGACGGTGCCGGTGCCGCGCCGGAAGTGAGGAGATCGCCGATCTGCCTCTGACCTGCGAAGAGTTCCCCCTGTGGCATGCAACGAAATTACTGAGCGGCCGTCAGCGGGCGTTGATAGCCTCCCTCGACTCGTGATCATCACGGGTGAAGGATCGGGGAGGGGCGGCGGACATGCCGGAGAGCAACAGACGGAGACACCTCGTGGGGAGAGGCGGTCCGCGGTGGCTCGCGGGGGCGGCCTGCGGGGCCGTGCTCGCGCTGACGGCCTCGGGAACGGCGGTGGCGGTCGACAACCTGCCACCGCTCAAGCCGGGCGCGGCCGACCTGAGTACCGGGCCGAAGGCATGCACCTCCGGGCCCGACCGTCCAGAGGTGACCGGCCCGCCGCCGCTGTACGCCGTACTCAGCGATCCGACCGAGGACGACGTACCCAACCGGGGCAACTCCGTCGGCGGGGAGTTCGAGGCGTGGTGGACGGACGCGGACGGAGTGGAACAGCGGCTCCACCACGCTTCCTCGGCTCCTCTGCCTTCCGGGGCCAGGAGCGTCTGGAACACCACCCTCGGCGACCAACTGCCCCTCGACACCGTCATCTCCTGGCACGTGAGGGCCGACGACGGCGCCGCCGTGTCCGAATGGAGCGACGCGGGCACAACCGCCTGCGAGTTCGTCATCGACGGAGTGGCTCCGCAGGCCCCGCTGGTGACCTCTGCCGAGTTCCCCGAGGACGTGTACCGCAGCGCCGGGATCGGTACGTACGGCACCTTCCGGTTCGCTTCCCCTTCGGACGACGACGTCGTCTCGTACCGTTACACGCTGCTGGGGCACCCCTCGGTGGATGTGGCGGCGACCGGCCCCGACCACACGGCGGACGTGCGCATCCTCGCCACGGAGACCACCCACGTTCTCGACGTCGAGGCTTTCGACAAGGCCGGGCACCGCGGCGAATCGACGCACTACGCTTTCTACCCGTCCTTCGCGAGCGCGCCCGTCGCCGAATGGCAGCTCTCCGATCCGGCAGGCACCAGGTCCGCCGCCCCGCTCACGGGAACGGCCGCCCGCGCCGGAACAGGCGCCGTGTTCGGGGCCGCAGCCCCGGAAGGCACCGCGCTGGCCTCCACCGTCCGGCTCGACGGGACCGGCCACGGCTTCCTCACCCCGGGCGCACCGGTCGTGGACACCACGAAGACCTTCGTGGTGGGCGGCTGGGTGCGCCCCGGCGCCACCGACCACTTCATGACCGTCGCCTCCCAGGACGCCGACGGAGCCCCCGCGTTCACCCTCGACCTGCGTCCCGTCGACGGAGGTGCGCAGTGGTCCTTCGGCACGGGAAGCGAACGCGTCACCGGTGGTGAGCAGGACGCCGACCGCTGGTCCTACGTCCTCGGCCTGTACGACGCCGAGACAGGGCTCGCGCACCTCTACGTCGACGGCAAGGAGACGGCCGCCCCCGTCGCCGCCTCCCCGGCGCAGGTGACGGGGAACTTCCAGATCGGCCGGGCCCGCGGCAAGCTCGGCTACCGCGACCGCTGGCAGGGCGAGATCGGCGACCTCCGCGTCTACGACAGGGTCGTCGTCCCCGCCGAGATCACCCAGCTCGCGGCCGTGGAGATCCCCAGGCCCACGGCCGTCGGCCAGTGGTCCATGGAGACCGCCACCGGCGGCACCACTCCGACCAGGGGAGAGGGCGAGCCGCTCACCCTGGAGGGCGGAGCCTCCCTCTTCCGGCTGCCCGACGACATCTGCGACGTCTACCCGATCGACTGCGAGCCCCCTCTCTACCCGCTCCGCGGCCAGGCCCACCTCACCCTCGACGGGATCGACGACTACGCGCACACCGCGCTGCCGGCAGTCGACACCACCGGCAACTACACGCTCTCCGCGTTCGTCCGCCTCGCGGACGACGTGACGGTCACCGACGCGCCCATGACCCTGCTCTCCCAGGAGGGCGACAGCGGGACGGCGGCCTTCGAGGTGCGCTACGTCCCGGCCGCCGGGCGCTGGGAGCTCAGCGTGGCGCAGGCCGGAGCCGCACCCCAGGTCACGACGGTGATCAAGGAGACCGCCGCCACCGGCACCCACCGGGTGGCCGTGGTCCACGACGCGCGGACCGACCGCATCACGCTCTACGTGGACGCCCAGAAGCAGGACGGCGTGACCGCCACCCTCCGCTCGCCCTCGGCGAGCACGGGCGGTCTCCAGATCGGGCGCGGCCCGCAGGCGGCCGGCGGCTGGGGTTCGTACCTCCGAGGAGCCGTGGACGAGGTCCGCGCCTTCTCCGGAGCCCTCTCCGCGACCGCGGTCCAGGATCTCGCCAACGGCTACGACCCCTGCCTGTCCTGCTCCTGAGCCGTCCGTGGCCCGCCTGCTGATACGCGGGCGGTCCGCCCGAGAAGTACCGGCGCACCGGCCGCGACCGCCC
>NZ_JBHWZJ010000128.1:0-18088 GCF_042728415.1 Streptomyces sp. NPDC060198
TGGGGCACCACGGTTCGTATGAGTTCGGGCGAATTGGGCAGGAGACCACCGTCCCGGCAGTGGCCGAATCCGGTCGCCCCTGGTGGCCGGTGGTGTGAGCTCCCGGTAGAGCTTGAGCAGGTCCATCGAGTCGAACTCGTAGAAGGTGGGGGACCTCGCGGCGTTGCCGTCCGCAGCCGGCCGGGCACACAAAGTCGCCGGCCGGGTGGCGCCGCAGCGCTCCCCGGCGCCACCGGTCCGGCGCCCCTTCGGCCGGGCCCGTGGACCGGCGGGAGGACCGCGGCAGCCCTCGGGACCGGGCCCGCGAGGTTCTGCCCGGCTTCTCAGCGGGGGCTCAGGCTCTTCTCATGTTCCGCGGACACGCTTTCCTCATGACTGAGAGCCCCCGCCCGAGCGGCGAGTACCCGACGTATCCCACGTACGGCAACGACTCGTACGGCACCGAGTCGCACCCCGCACCGCAGCAGCCGGCCGCCGCCGGCGCGTACCCGCCGCCCCCGGCGTACGAGCCGGCCCAGCCCATCGCCGTGGACCCGCAGACCACGGTGTGGCCGAGCGGCGCGGCGGGCGACGCGGGCGGCGGCGGCTTCTCGGACTTCCCCGAGTACGCCGGGTACCCCGCTCCCGCGCCGCTCCCCCAGGAGCCCGCGCGGAAGGTGAAGCGGCCCTACGCGCTGCTCGCGGCGGTCGCCATCGCGGCGGCGGCGATCGGCGGCGGCACCGCCGCCCTGGTCGGCGACCTCTCGGACAACGGCACCGGCGGCACCAGCGCGAGCAGCGTCGTCAGCGGCACCACCGTCTCGGCCGGCAGCGCGGGCACCGTCGCCGGGGTCGCGGCGGCCGTCTCCCCCGCGATCGTCGAGATCGGCGCCACCTCCACCGCGGGCGACTCCACCGGCTCCGGCGTGGTCATCACCTCGGACGGCGAGATCGTCACCAACAACCACGTGATCACCGGCGCCTCCCAGATCAAGGTGACCCTCTCCACCGGCAAGACCTACACCGCGGACGTGGTCGGCACCGACGCGGACAAGGACCTGGCCCTCATCAAGCTGGAGAACGCGAGCGGCCTGAAGACGGCCACCCTCGGCGACTCCTCGAACATCGCGGTCGGCGACCAGGTCGTGGCGATCGGCTCCCCGGAGGGCCTCACCGGAACCGTCACCAGCGGCATCATCTCCGCGCTGGACCGGGACGTCACGGTCGCGAAGGAGGAGAGCGACTCCAGCGGTTCGAGCAGCACCGACGGGTCCGGCGGCTTCGGCGGCTACGGCAGCGAGGGCCAGGGCGGCAGCGGCGAGCAGCAGTGGCCGTTCGAGTTCGGCGGCCAGCAGTTCAACGGCGACACCGGCTCCTCCACCACCACCTACAAGGCTCTGCAGACCGACGCCTCGCTCAACCCGGGCAACTCCGGCGGCGCGCTGATCAACATGAGCGGCCAGATCATCGGCATCAACTCCGCGATGTACTCCCCCAGCTCGTCCAGCAGCACCAGCAGCTCCAGCGCGGGCAGCGTCGGCCTCGGCTTCGCCATCCCCGTCGACACGGTCAAGGCAGACCTGGAGACCCTGCGCTCCGGCGACGGCTCCTGACCACCCGCTGAACCGCCGTTCGGCCCGCCCGGCGTGCGAGGCTGAGACCATCCGCAGCTGTTTCACGCAGCCGAGACGAGAAGAGGACGCCGAGCGATGAGCCCCGCCGAAGACGATCCGCAGCGCATCCTGATCGTCGACGACGAACCCGCCGTACGCGAGGCGCTCCAGCGGAGCCTCGCGTTCGAGGGGTACGCCACCGAGGTCGCCGTCGACGGCTACGACGCTCTGACCAAAGCCGAGGCGTACCACCCCGACCTCATCGTGCTGGACATCCAGATGCCCCGGATGGACGGCCTCACCGCCGCACGCCGCATCCGGGCCACCGGGACCACCACCCCCATCCTCATGCTCACCGCCCGCGACACCGTGGGGGACAGGGTCACCGGCCTCGACGCGGGCGCCGACGACTATCTCGTCAAGCCCTTCGAGCTGGACGAGCTCTTCGCCCGCATCCGCGCCCTGCTGCGCCGCAGTTCCTACGCGGCGGCGGCGAGCGCCGACATCACCGACGACGACGTGCTCTCCTTCGCCGACCTGCGCATGGACCTCGCCACCCGCGAGGTCACCCGGGGCAACCGCCCCGTCGAGCTGACCCGTACCGAGTTCACCCTGCTGGAGATGTTCCTCGCGCACCCGCGCCAGGTCCTCACCCGCGAACAGATCCTCAAGGCCGTCTGGGGCTTCGACTTCGAACCCAGCTCCAACTCCCTGGACGTGTACGTGATGTACCTGCGCCGCAAGACCGAGGCCGGCGGCGAACCCCGCCTCGTGCACACCGTGCGCGGGGTGGGGTACGCCCTGCGTTCCGGCGGCGAGGGGTGAGGCGGCTGGTGCGCCGGCTCCGCACCCTGCCGCTCCGCTCCCGCCTCGCCCTGCTGGTCGCCCTCGCGGTGGCCGTCGCGGTGGCGGCGGTCGCCTTGGCCTGCTGGTTCGTGACCAAGCAGCAGCTGGAACACCGCATGGACGACTCGCTGCGCAGTTCCCGGCTGGACCTCAAGGACGCCCGCACCCTGCTGGACTTCTGCAACTCCGGCGCGCAGTCCGGAATGCCGCCGTTCCTCGGCAACGTCTCCGTACAGATCATCGACTCCGACGGCACCGTCTGCAGCTCCGACGACTCCTCCGAGCTGCCGGTCACCGCGGCCGACAGAGCGGTGGCCGAGGGCCGGCAGCGCGACGCCCTGCACACCGAGACCGCCGAGAACGGCGTACGGATGCGGGTCTTCACCTACCGCCTCCTGCCCCCCTCCGACGCCGCCGCCACCATCGGCCGCCCGATGAGCGAGGTCGACGACCCACTCTCCGCCCTCGCCTGGCTACTCCTCGCCGTCTCCGGGATCGGCGTCGTCGCCGCCGGGGCGGCCGGTATGTGGATCGCGCGGTCCGGGCTGCGCCCGGTGGACGAACTGACCCTGGCCGTCGAGCACGTCGCCCGCACCGAGGACCTGACCGTCCGCATCCCGGTGGAGGGCGAGGACGAGATCGCCCGGCTGTCACGCTCCTTCAACTCGATGACCGCATCCCTCGCGACCTCCCGCGACCGCCAGTCCCAGCTGATCGCCGACGCCGGGCACGAACTGCGCACCCCGCTGACCTCGCTCCGCACCAACATCGAGCTGCTGGCCCGCAGCGAGGAGACCGGCCGGGCCATCCCGCCGGACGACCGGAAGGCCCTGATGGCCTCGGTCACCGCCCAGATGACGGAGCTGGCCGCGCTCATCGGCGACCTCCAGGAACTCGCCCGCCCGGACGCCGCCCAGCCCGGCCCGCTGGAGGTGGTGGGCCTGCACGACATCACCCGTACCGCCCTGCAACGCGCCCGGCTGCGCGGCCCCGAGCTGACCATCACCGCCGAGCTGGCCCCCTGGTACGTACGCGGCGAACCGGCCGCGCTCCAGCGGGCGATCGTCAACATCCTGGACAACGCGGTGAAGTTCAGCCCGGCGCACGGCACCATCGAGGTCACCCTGAACCGGGGCGAGTTGAAGGTACGCGACCACGGCCCCGGCATCCCCGCCGACGACCTCCCGCACGTCTTCGAGCGCTTCTGGCGCTCACCCTCCGCGCGCCAACTCCCCGGCTCCGGACTCGGGTTGTCGATCGTCGCCCGCTCCGTCCAGCAGTCCGGCGGCGAGGTGTCCCTGCACCCGGCGGCGGACGGCATCGGCACGGAGGCGGTCGTCCGGCTGCCGGGGGCGCCCACGCCGCCGCCGGAGATCGGCTGAGGGGCGGGGGACGGCGGGGCGGCCGTGCGGCACGCGGAAGCGATTGCCCCGGGGGGCCCGGTTCCTCCTGGGGTCCAGGCCCTCTCCGGCGCTCACGCGTGAGTGGGTTCCCGCCGGATCAGCGGACGGCCCCGGCCCCCCGAGCGCGTCAGGTGAGGCCGAGACCGGGCTCCCCGAAGTCCGGCATCGGGAGTCGCGGAGCTACGGAGGGGCTCGGGGGCGTGGCGGGGCGGGCGGAAGAGGAGCCTCTTCTCCGGCGCGGCTGGTTCTGCCCCGCATGCAAGGAGACGGCGGAGGACATACCGACCGATTCCTCCGCCCTGAATCGCTCCAGTTTCACGGCGTCCTCCACGATGACGTGCGTGGCGGTGACGATGATTCCGATGTAGGACAGGCCCTGCACCGCGGCGCCCACCGCGGAGGCGATGGTCTTCTTGTCCGGTTCGAGGACTTGGCTGACGCCATACGTGACCGCTCCGGCCAGGTTCATGGCGCCGAACAGGATGCGACAAGCGCTGGGCAGGTCCTTTCCTTGCCGGAGCCTGTGGCACCCCCGGATGATCTCGCCCAGCCCCACCGCGCCGTTCAGCGCGACCCCGCTCGCGTAGACCTTGGTGCCCTTCTCCGCCATCGCGTTGCCGATCGCCTGGACGATGAGCGGAACGGACTCGGGAATCACGTTGGCGGCCAGCTTGAGCAAGCGTTTCGTCGACTCGTTCTCGCCTGCTCGCGCTCCCCCGCCTTCTTCGTCGCGCGCGGGTGCCCGCTGGACCGACGGTCCGGCGTGCCCGGGCACGGGCGCCGTTCGCTCGCCGCCGACATGCTCACCGGTACCCGGAGTCCGCGCTGGCACCTTCGCAAGGAGGTGGGCCCAGGACTCCGCCTCGTTCTCGTGCCGGTCGCCCGGCGAGGAGAGGCGCAGACCGGTGCCGTTGTCGGTACCGGCGACCTGGCCGCGCTGCTGCTGCCAGGTGTGGGTCAGCTCGTGCAGCAGGGTGTGTTCGTCCATGCCCTGCTCACCGGCGACGATGTGGCGGCCCGACGTGTAGGCACGGGCCCCGAGTTCGGCCGCCGAGCGGTGCGCCTCGGGGCCACTGTGCACCCGTACGTCGCTGAGGTCCGCGCCCAGACCCTGTTCGGCCTTGGCGCGGATGCGCGGGTCGACCGGGGTGCCGGGCGTCCGGAGCGCGTCGAGCACCGACGACCGCTGCACCGGTGTGCCGTGGTGGCATCCGGCGCCATGCTCGTGTTCCTCTCCCAGCAGCCGGGTCACCGCGGCGTTGCCCGCGAGGCGCTGGAGGTTGAGCACCGACGCGGCGGTCGTGGCGGTGGGTGCGGTGCCCGGCCCGGCGCGGCGGAGCTGCGGGCGCGGCGATGGGGTCCGAGCGGACTTCTCGGACGGCGTCTCGTACGAATGCACCAGGGTCCCTGACTCTCGTCTGGTCGCGGGCGACGGCGCGTTCGGCCGTCGCTGTCCCGGGAGGGGAGGCGACGGGCCCGCTCCGGCACCGACCGGACCGTACGGACGAGCCGGGCGACCGCGCGGCACCACGCGTCCTGGACGCGTCCTGGGTCGCGCGCACCACCCCGCCCCGTGGAGAGCCGCGCCGTGGCCACGTCGGCTCCGTGCCACCGGTTCGATCCCGGCTCTCCACGGTCGACGTTAGGGACGCCCGACTCCTCCGGTGTGCGGCCTTGATGCACCCCTGACGAGTCGGTCCGCAACGTTGACGCGCCCCTGACGTGCCCCGGGGCTCTGTCGGCAGGGGGAAGATTCAGAACCGGTCGCGGAGGTCGAGGTCGTCGGGCATCCGGAGGAACAACTCCACACCCTGACAACGCGAGCCGAGCCCCTCGGACCGGGCTGCGAAGACGTCCGCCTCGCCCCAGGGGCGTAAGTTCCACTCGCTCCAGAAGTCGCCGTGCCGGAGGGTGAACCCGCACGCCTCACCCCGGTGGAGCGCGGCGAGCGCCCCGATGCAGCCGCCACCCTCGTCCCAGCGCCGGGCCTGTACCTCTTCACCGGGCGGGAGACGCGCGACGATGGCGCGCACCTGTCCCTGGACCCAACGGACGGCTTCGAGCGGGGTGTTGCTGGTGGAGTGTGCCGCGTCCACGATCTCGTCGTCTTCGACCGCGTGATAGGTGACCCGCTCGCAGCGGAAGAGGTTCGGGGGCGTTGCGGTCGGCGGGAGCGAGTCGTGCACGGGGTGGCCTCCTTGTTCAGCGCCGAGGACGCCCCCGCCCGCAACCGGCGTGACGAGCCGCAGAGCAGGGGCGCACGGGCCCACCTCCCCCAACAGGCGCAGATGTTCGAGGAGTTGACCACCGCACGGGCGGCAGTCGAGCGTTACGAAGCTAGCGCCTGACGCGCTTCCGTATCAAGAGTTTGACGTCTAACGAGTGAACCTAATAGCTCTACACATGTAGTACGAAAATCGAAAGCGGCCCTCACCTGCGCCGGTGAGGGCCGCCCGAAGCGCGTACCGCGATGAGACCGGAGACGCTCACGCCAGGTCGTCGAATTCGCCTTCCTTGACGCCACCCAGGAAGGCCCGGAGCTTGACGCGCGTCGTCCGGACGACCACGTCCGGGTTGTCGCTCTCGCGCAGCAGGATCTCACCGTCGTACTCGGCCAGCTCCAGGCAGTTGTTGCCCTCGGGGGCAGACGACTTGGAGGACTTGCGCCACTGAATTTCCATGGTTCTCACGCCTTCACACTTGTTGTGCGACCTTTCGAATGAAGTCCCTGGACTCCCCTCGGCCGAGCGACAGCTCCTCCACTCGGTCCAGTGCGGCCCGATAGTTGACGAGGCGGGTCTCGGCATCCAGGAATGCAGGTCCGGTCGCCGTATCCATCTGCACGGTATCCAGCTGTGGAACCGGGCCGTAGACATATTGCGTCGCGCTGCCGGTCTCCGGGAAGCCGCCGGCAGCGAAGGGAACCACCCTGACCACGACGTTCTCCCGCTCCGACTCCCTGAGCAGATGGTCGAGCTGCCCGCGAGCCACCCGGGAGTTACCGAACACCATCCGGAGCGCGGTTTCGTGGATCAGGAACGTACACACGGGCGCGTCGACCCGGTCGAGGACGTCTCGGCGCCTCAATCGATGCGAAATCAGCCGACGCCGACGAGCCGGGATCAGCTGCGGCACCGCCTGATCGAACACGGCGTTGGCGTAATCCTCGTTCTGCAGCAGTCCCGGCTGGTAGATCACCTGCATGGACCGAATACCGACCGCGTGATGCTCCAGTTCCGCCAGATCCAACGCTCCACTGGTGAACTCACCCCGATACTCCTCCCACCAGCCCTTGACCCGCTCCTCCGCCATAGCGGCCAAGGCCTCCACGTAGGCCGAGTCGGGGCACCCGTAGCCGCCGGCCCACGTTCGCACCCGATCCGCACTCACCCCGAAGCGCCCGGATTCCGTGTTGCTGATGGCGGTGCGGTCCGTACCGAGCAGGGTCGCCGCCTCGGCCAGGGCGAGTCCCGCATGCTGGCGCATCTTGCGCAGCTCGATCCCCACGCGGCACTGCCGGGCCGTGGGCGCCTTTCTCGGTGGCATCACGCTCTCCTCTGGTCGGCTCACAGTCTCGCTGGCGGCCTCACCGTAATCCATTCGGTCACTTAATGAGCCGATGAAGGTGCACAAGTGAGACCCCGCGCTAATGTCTCCTCACAGCACCGGCAAGCAGGTCGAAGAGCCCGAAGTGCAGCCGTACACACACGCCTTGAGGGCGTACCAGATTACGGCCATCGCCACGGCTCCCTCCCGGTGCCAGGCACCACTGACCCGACCGCGACGGGAGTACGCACATGACCACCACCACCCCGGCCCCCGCACCGCCCGACCCGCTCGGCGGCGAGCGTTACCGGCTCACGCTGCCGAACACCGCGTCGGCAGCTCGTATCGCGAGGGCGTTCGTCGCGTCGCTGCTGGGACGGGAGCAGCACGGCGAACTCGTGGACGACGCGAAGCTCTGCGTCACGGAGTTGGTCACCAACGCGTACCGGCACACCAGTTCGTCACTGGTTCGAGTGCATGTGGCGGTGAACCGGAAGCGGGTCACCGTCTCCGTCGCGGACTTCGACCCACTCGCTGTCCAGGCGCTCGCCGCCCGGCACCCCGGGCCCGACCGACCATGCGGACGCGGCCTGTTGATCGTGGAGAGCCTGGCGCTGGCCTGGGGCACCACGTCGTTGGACGACCGGCTGCCCGGCCACAAGGCGGTGTGGTTCACCCTCGGGCGGTCCGGGCGGGCGCGCGTACCGGATCCGGCCGGGCGGGCGTGAATCCCGGTCGTCCGAAGGCGTCACCGGGATCGGCGGGCGGGTGCGGGCCACTGCCCGCGTTCAGTCGCTCGGTCCGCCGCTTCCGGAGCGGCCCTTCGTGGCGTTGACCAGCGCCACCATGCCGCCCACGGCAGGGCCGACGCACCCCGCGACCACGAACGCCAGGGAAACATCCAGATCCGCACCCGGGTACACGGCCGGCAACGCCCCGACCACCGCCACCTGGGCGACCACGTAGGCCGTCACCTTGCGCCGCACGCTCCACGCGCGCGCACCTGCCAGACCTGCCCGCACCGCCGCCCCCTCCGCTCCCAGCCGCAGCCGTGCTCGGCACCGTACTCCCGCCCAGGACGGCGCGGGCACCGGCCCGGAGCGTCAGATACCCGGCCCGTCGCCCGGGTTCGCCGGATGCTCGGGCGTCCACCACTCCAGGAGCCCTGCGACCCCGAGCGCGAGGGCGGCCACCGCGACGAGGGCGGGGGCCCAGGGCCGGTGCGTCCACCGCCGGGTCAGCGCCCAGGCCAGAGCGGGTACGAGCGCCCCGCCGAGCACGATGAGCGGAAGGTCGACGTAGAGCACGCTCAGATCGCGGGCATGGCCCTCCAGCCCGCCGTCGACGCTGATGGCCGCCTTCGGCGCCCATGCGAGCGGTGCGACCGCCGCGCCGAGGCCGGCGAGCAGACAGCCGAGGCCCCCCTTGGCCTGCTGCCCGGCGGGCTCGCGGGCGTCCGCAGGATTCTCCTCGTGTTCCATGCCCACCAAGGACGTGAACCGTGTGACCTGCGGTTCCTGGGCCGTGTCTGACGGGAGCCGACACCCCGTGCCGTCCGGCAGGCTCAACGACGTTCGGCTTTCCGTCCCTTGGGATCGCCTGCCCCCTCTCACATAATGATCCGATGACGCACACCGAGGACGCCGCGACCACATACGCCTGGACCGCCCTGGGAGGCCGGAGCGATCTGCTGGAAGGGGTGTCCTACGCCGGGGCCGGTGCCGTCCTGCCGTCCCGGCTGCCGGTACGGGAGCTCGCCCGCGCCAGTGTGGGAGCCGCCTCACTCGCGGCGGCGGAACTCCTCGCGCTCCGCAACGGGGTTCCGGTCCCGGCGGTACGGGTGGACGAGGGCGCGGTGGCCACCGCGTTCATCAGCGAACGCCACCTCACGGTCGACGGCGAGACGCCCACCTCCTTCGCCCCGTTGTCCCGGTTCTGGCCGACGGCCGACGGATGGGTACGCACCCACGCCAACTACCCGCACCACCGCACCCGTCTGCTCCACGCGCTCGGTCTCCCGGACTCCGGGAACGACGAGGACCTCGTGGAGCCGGTCGCGAAGGAACTGGCCTCACGCACGGCGGTGGAGATCCAGGAGACCGTCTACGCGGCGGGCGGCCTCGCCGTGGCAGTGGCCTGCGAACCCGCCCCGGCCGGCCTGCCGTTGGCCGAGTCGGCGCGCATCGGCGAGGCCGGCCACCCCCGGCCTCTGGCGCCCGCGTCCCTCCCGGCCGACGGGGTACGGGTGCTGGACCTCACCCGCACCATCTCCGGCCCCGTCGCGACCCGCACCCTGGCCCTGCTCGGCGCCGACGTGCTGCGGGTGGACGCCCCCTGGCTCCGGGAGGACCCGGACGCGCACGCCGACACCGGTCCGGGCAAGCGCTCCACGCTGCTGGACCTCGCGGCCCCCGCCGGCGCGCGGGCCTTCGAAGAGCTCCTCCGGGAGGCGGACGTCGTGGTCACCGGCTACCGCCCCGGCTCGCTGGACCGGCTCGGTCTCGGCCCCGACGCGCTCCTCGCCCGGCGCCCCGGCCTGATCGTCGCCCAGCTCTCCGCCTGGGGCTGGTCCGGCCCCTGGGCGGAGCGGCGCGGCTTCGACAGCCTGGTCCAGGCCGGTACGGGTATCGCCTCCATCGAGGCGGCGGACGACGGCCGGCCCGGCGCGCTGCCCGCACAGGCGCTGGACCACGCCACCGGCTACCTGCTCGCCGCCGCCGTCCTGCGCGCGCTGGGCGAGCGTAGGACCGAGGGAGGCGGACGCCGTCTCCGCTTCTCCCTGGCGGGCACGGCGTCCTGGCTGCTGCACGGCATCGACGCCGTCCCCGCCGAAGGCCACGGCTACGACCCCGCCCCCTGGCTCACCGCGACCCCGTCCCCCTACGGACTGCTCTCCCACGCCCTGCCCCCGATCCACTACGAGGGCGCCCCGGGAAACTGGAAGCAGGCCCCGACCCGGTGGGGCAGCGACCTGCCGCGGTGGGCCTGAGGCACACCGGTCGGCCCCGGTCCGGACGCCGCACCGGCCACCGCAGGTGGGCTCCGGCTGAGGGCTGTCCCGCAACTCCTGGCCGGTGCGCGCCGAATGGTGGGAGAGCCCTCAGCCACCAGCCACGCGGGGCCCTGTTCTCCGACAAAGGGTCCGAATCGTCCGGAACCGGCGATGCATCGGAATTCAAAATTCCGTGGTGAGAATTTCATGTCGGACTGTTGCACTCTTTCCCACACCCGCCGACAGAAAGCCGGCGGAAAACGGGAGGACACAGTTTTCCATGCACATCACCAAGCTCGGCGCCATCAAATTCGCGACTCTTGTCTTATTCGTCGCCGGCGTGTCGGTCGGGACGCCGAGTGCGCAGGCCCAGACGCCGGTCCCCGGGACGGGCCGCGATGTCGCGGTGGCCGGCGGCCCGAGTGGAAAAGTCACCCAGGCGCTCGTCGAAGAATTGAGTGACTCGCGTACCGCCGGCCTGTATCTGGACCCCGGCACGAAGCGCATCGTCGTCAACGTGACCGACGGCGAAAGCGCGGAAGCGGTCGCGGAAGCCGGCGCCACCCCGCGGCGCGTCGCCTACGACACCGCCTACCTGAACTCGATCAAGGAGCTGCTCGACCAGACGTTCCGGACTCCCGGCACCATGTGGGGCGTCGACGTGACGCTGAACCAGGTCGTCGTCAGGGCGGACAGCACCGTCAGCGACGCTGATTTCCAGACGCTGAGCGCATTCATCCAGCCCTACGGAGACGCCGCGAAGATCGACCGCGTCACGGGCGAAAACGAGGAAACCGCGTCGTCCTCCATCAACGGCGGCGACTTTATCAGCAACGGGTACCACTACTGCTCGTACGGCTTCAGCGTACGGAGCAAGACGGACTCCAACGACATCTCCTTCCTCACCGCGGGCCACTGCACCACGTCTCCGGGAACCGACTGGACCAAGTCCGACGGGACTTACATCGGGTACACCACCGGCCACAATTACTCGAACGGGAATGACTTCGGCCTGATACGGGCCTACAACAGGGACGACGTCACCTACTACGGGAATGTGACGGCCGCGGGGGGCGTGGCTCAGGACATCAGCTACTCGCGCGACAGCGTCATCCTCGAAGATGTCTGCGCAAGCGGTTACAACAGCAAGTACGCGTGTGGCCCCATGCGCCAGAAAAACCAAACCATCAACTACAGCGACCACCAGGTCACCGGTATGGACGTGGCCGAGATCTGCCGCGCCGGCGGGGACAGCGGTGGCCCCCTCTTCTTCGGCACCGCCGCGCTCGGCATCCTCTCGGGCCGGAACACCGGCTCGTGCCTGAGCTACTACCAGCCCGTCAACGAGGCTCTCGCCTGGTACGGCGTAGAGGTCTTCTGACCGCTCACGTCTGCCGGGCTCTCTCGGGCCGCCACTCCACGAGCCTCCCGAGCACGATGAGCGGAAGCACGTCGTGGAGCGCGAAGGGGCGGTGCGCCGTTTCCGGCCCACCGCCCCCTCACCGTCCGCGTGGACTACTGCACGATCGTGATGCGGTCCGTGGCCGGCGGGGCCAGCGGGGCGGCGGCCGTGGAGTGGGCCGCCAGGTAGGCGTTGAACAGGTCCAGGTCGGACGGGCCGACCAGCTTGTTCGTACCGAGGGCGAGGGCCGGGAAGCCGTCGCCGCCGCCCGCGAGGAACTCGTTCATCGCGACGCGGTAGGTCTTCGCCGGGTCGATCGCCTCACCGTTCAGCTTGATGCTGCTCGCGGAGACGCGGGCGGCGCCGGCCTTCGTCAGGTCGAGCGTGTAGGTGAGGCCCTTCGAGACCTGAAGAATCTTCGGGCTGGCCTCGTTGAGGCCGCTGACCTGCTGCTGGAGCGCGGCGATCAGGTTGGCGCCGGACAGGTCGACCACGTTCATCATGTTGGTGAACGGCTGCACGGTGAAGGACTCGCCGTACGTCACCACCCCGTCGCCCTCGCCGCCGGAGTTGGCGTACACGAGGTCGGCACGGATGCCGCCCGGGTTCATGAAGGCGACCTGTGCGCCGCCCTGGTCGGCGGGGGCCAGGCCCTCCGCCTGCGCGTCGGCGATCAGGTTACCGAGGGGCTTCTCCAGGGCGGTGGAGCCGCGTCCGTTGATGTCGGCGGAGATGTACCCCTGCGGGCGGCTCGCGATCGGGGCGGCCAGCGCGTTCCAGCGGGCGATGAGCGCGGTCATGTCCGAGGCCTTGGCCTGGTCACGGGTGACGACGTGGTTCGCCGACTTCACCGACGTGCGCACGATGTCGTCGGTGCGGCGGTCGTAGGTGAGAGTCGTGTCCGTGTAGAGCTTGCCGAAGGACGCGGCCGAGGTGACCATGCGCGGCTTGCCCGCCGGGTCCGGGATGGTGCAGACGTACGCGGTGTGGGTGTGGCCGGTGACCAGGGCGTCGACCTTCGGGGAGATGCCCTTGGCGATGTCCACGATCGGACCGGAGACGCCCGCGCCGGCGCCCGGACTGTCGCAGTCGTAGTTGTACGCACCGGAGGCCGGGGCCCCGCCCTCGTGGATCAGCGCGACGATCGACTTGACGCCCTGGCGGTCCAGCTCCTTGGCGTACTTGTTGACCGTCTCGATCTCGTCGTGGAACTGGAGTCCCTTGACGCCGTTGGCCGTGACGATGTTCGGCGTGCCCTCCAGGGTCACCCCGATGAAGCCGATCTTGACGCCGTTCTTCTTCCACACCCAGTACGGCTTGAGGACCGGCTTGCCGGTCTTCTCGCTGGTGACGTTGGCGGAGAGGTAGGGGAAGTCCGCGCCCTGGAACTTCTTGCCCTTCTCGTAGCAGCCGTCGACCGGGTGGCAGCCGCCCTTCTGGAGGCGGGTCAGCTCGTCGATGCCCTCGTCGAACTCGTGGTTGCCGACCGTCGTGACGTCCAGGTCCAGGCCGTTGAGCGCCTCGATCGTGGGCTCGTCGTGGAAGAGCCCGGAGAGCAGCGGGCTCGCGCCCACCATGTCGCCGCCGGCCGCCGTGACGGAGTACGGGTGCCCCTGGCGCGCGGTGCGCAGCGAGGAGGCGAGGTACTCGACGCCACCGGCGGTCACCGACTTCGTGGTGCCGTCCGCCTGGATCTCGGAGACCGTGCCGGACGAGCCCGTCGGCGGCTCCAGGTTGCCGTGCAGGTCGTTGAAGGAGAGCAGCTGCACGTCGACCGTGCTGGGCTGCTTGCCGTGACCGTGGCCGGAGCTGCTGCCGTGGCCGTGGCTGCCCCCACGGTCGTGGGCGCCGGCCGGCAGCGCGGCGAGCGCGCTCACCGTGGCCACACCGACCGCCAGGGCGAGCAGCCGCCGGGTGGCTCGGTTCTTCTTCGGAGTCGCTGACATCGGTCCCCTTGTGAGTGTTCAGCGTGCGGTACGTGGTGTTGACATGTCTGAGTCGTGCGTGCGGAAGCCTAGGGTCAACGCGCGTAGCGCGACAGGCTTTCGGGGTTACGAGCTGGTTGCCATCCCGTCAGAAACGCGTCTCCGCGGACGAATTCCGCGCTTCCTGCTTCCACTCCTCGGCGAGGAGTCCGAGCAGCACCTCGTCGACGCACTCGCCCAGCACCCAGGCCGACGCGCGCAGCACGCCCTCGCGGACGAAGCCGTTGCGCTCGGCGGCGCGCACCATCGCGGGGTTGTCCGCCAGCGTCTCGATCTGGAGCCTCCGCAGGCCGCGCACCACGAAGCCGTAGTGGCAGAGGGTCGCGACGACGTCGCTGCCGAACCCCTTGCCGCGGGCGGAGGGCAACAGGCGCAGCCCCACGTGCGCGGTCCGGTTGTGGGTGTCGATGCCCCAGAGCGACGCCGCACCGATCAGCGCGTCACCGTCCAGTTCGACCACGGAGAACGGGACCTGCGTCTGGTCCCCGTCGTCCAGCACGAGCCGCGAGTCCGCCGAACCGGGCACGGCCGGCCGCCACGGCGCGCCGCTCGACCGCGAGGATTCGGCCACGTCGTCGTAGAGCCCGGCCCGCAGGGTCGGAATGTCGTCCTCGTGCCGGCCCCTGAGGCCGACCTTGCCACCCCTCAACATGCGAGCTTCCTACCCGACCCCGTCGGGCGCGGCAATCGGAATACCCGGAATACGGCGACACCGCTCCCGGCGCTCTCTCCGCCGCCCGGCCGTACCGCCACCCGGCGGGCCGCCCGCCGTACGCTCGTCCGTATGACGACTGACGTACCGCTCCCCGCACCCGGCCGCGAGATCCAGACACTGGACGTGCTCGCACCCGTCCAGGCCGACGCCGTACTCGACCTGCTCGCCGAGGCCGCCCGGGCGGACGGCCGGCAGGCGGTCTCCGAACAGGGACGGCTCTACCTCCGGGGCGGCCATCGGACCGGCGTACGCCACCTGCTGCTGACCAGCGGCGGCGTACTGGCCGGGTACGCGCAACTGGAGGACACCGACCCCGTGGAGGCCCCGGCCGCCGAACTCGTCGTCCTCCCCGAACAGCGCGGCCACGGCCACGGCCGGGCGCTGGGCGCCGCTCTGCTCGCCGCCAGCGGCAAGCGTCTGCGGGTGTGGGCGCACGGCGGCGGCCCGGCCGCCCGCCACCTCTCGCAGGTGCTCGGGCTCAGCCTCTTCCGCGAACTGCGCCAGCTCCGCCGCCCGCTGGTCCCGCTCGACATCCCGGAACCGGTGCTGCCGGAGGGCGTCACCGTACGCACCTTCGTCCCCGGCCAGGACGACGCCGCCTGGCTCGCCGTGAACAGCGCCGCCTTCGCCCACCACCCGGAGCAGGGCGGCCTCACCCAGCGGGACCTGGACGACCGCAAGGCAGAGTCCTGGTTCGACCCGAAGGGCTTCTTCCTGGCCGAGCGCGACGGCGAGCTCGTCGGCTTCCACTGGACGAAGGTGCACGCCGAGGAGCACCTCGGCGAGGTGTACGTGGTCGGCATCCGGCCCGACGCCCAGGGCGGCGGCCTCGGCAAGGCGCTCACCGCCGTGGGCCTGCGCCACCTCGCCGCCGAGGGGCTGCCCGACGCGATGCTCTACGTGGACGCGGACAACGTGGCTGCCGTGACGGTGTACGAGCGGATGGGCTTCACCACGCACGAGGTCGACCTGATGTACCGCACGGAGTCGTAGGTCCCCTCCTCGGCCGGTCCGTACCCCAGATACACATTGGTTCTCCAGAACATCAACCACCCCAGGGGCGGCGTCACTTGACGCCGCCCCTTCTTTGCCCCACCCTTTCACTACTCAACTAGTGAAAGGGTGTTGACCGCATGGCAGAGTCCGCAGCGGTCGAGTTCCGCATCGACCGGCGCAGCGGTGTCGCCACCTACATGCAGATCGTCCAGCAGACGAAACAGGCGCTGCGCCTGGGAGTTCTGCGGCCCGGCGACCGGCTGCCCACCGCGCGCGAGGTCGTCGAGGCCACCGCGATCAACCCGAACACCGTGCTCAAGGCCTACCGCGAGCTGGAGCGCGAGGGACTGGCCGAAGGCCGCCGCGGCCTCGGCACCTTCGTCCGGCGCACCCTCGGCGGCGCGGCCCACGAGAACCCGGACTCCTCGCTCCGCACCGAACTCGCCGACTGGGTCGGCCGGGCGCGCGCCGCAGGCCTGGAACGGGACGACATGACAGCCCTCTTCACGGCAGCACTGGACGGTGCGCCCACGGGGGGCGGCACGTCGGGGGTGAGCGGCGGGCCGGCGCCGCACGGCACGTCACGGACGAACAGCGCACACGAGGGGGAAACGAACGCATGACAGTCGCCGCGATCGAGGCCGACGGCCTCGGCACGACGTACCGGCGCGGGAAGGACGCATGGGCCCTGCGCCACTGCTCCTTCCGGCTGCCCGCCGGGCGGATATCCGCCCTCGTCGGCCCCAACGGGGCCGGAAAGTCCACCCTGCTCGCCCTCGCCGCCGGGGTGCTCCGCCCCGCCGAGGGGACCCTGCGGGTGCTCGGCACCTCACCGGCCGAAGCCCGCGCCCGCATCGGGTACGTGGCCCAGGAGAAGCCGCTCTACGGACAGCTGACCGTGGCACAGACCCTGCTGACCGGCGCGGAACTCAACCCCGGCAGCTGGGACGCGGAGACCGCCGGGCGGTTCACCGGGGACCTGCCGCGCACCGCGCGGGTCCGTACCCTCTCCGGCGGATCCCGCACCCGGCTCGCCCTGGCCCTCGCCCTCGGCAAGCGGCCCGAACTCCTCCTGCTGGACGAGCCGATGGCCGATCTCGACCCGCTGGTCCGCCACCGGCTGATGGGGTTGCTGATGGCCGAGGCCGCCGAGCACGGCACCACCATCGTCATGTCCTCGCACATCCTCACCGAGCTTGAGGGTGCCTGCGACCACCTCCTGCTCGTCGACGGAGGCCGGGTCCGGCTCGCCGGGGACACCGAGGAGATCCTCGCCGCACACGCCGTACTCACCGGGCAGGCCGCCGACCTCGCCCCGCACACGGTGGTCGAATCCCGCGCCACCGGCCGCCAACTCACCGCGCTGGTGAGGCCGAAGGGTCCGGTGGACCAGAAGGCCTGGCAGGTCACCACCCCGTCCCTGGAGGAACTGCTGCTCGCCCACCTCCGGTCCCCCGACGCCCCTCCGCTGACGATCGCCGACCCCGGTCAGGACAGTGCCCGCCACGAGGAATCCCGGACGGTGACCGCACCATGAGCACCCTCGCCCCGCCCCGCCCGGCCGTCCGCGCCACCGCCTCCACCGGTCTGCGCGGCCCCGCCCGGCTCGTCGTCCGCCAGCACCTGCGCGCGTTCCAGCTGCTGATCCTCCTCACCGTGCTCATCGTCGCCGGCCTGGTGGCCGTCACAATGTGGGTCGGCCACGACGCCGCCGCCTTCGCCCGCACCGGCTGCCAGGTGGGCAGCAACAGCCCGACCCACGCCTGCGCGCAGTCCGTACGCGACTACATGGACAGCCAGCTGCGCCTCAGCACCGCCCGGAACTGGATCCAGCTGCTCCTGGTCCTCCTGCCCGCCGTGTACGGGGCGTTCATGGCGGGCCCCGCGATCGGACGCGAACTGGAGAGCGGCACCCACCGCCTCGCCTGGACCCAGTCCGTATCGCCCGCCCGCTGGCTCACCGCGAAGCTGGCCGTCCCCGCGACGGCAGTCGTGGCGGTGACCCTCGTGCTGACCGCCGCCCACGCCTGGGCCTCGGGACAGGCCGAGCAGTACACCGACGAGTGGTACATGGACGGGCTGCGGCCCACGAGCGGTGTGCTGCCCCTCACGTACGCGCTCTTCGCCCTGGCCGTCGGCACCCTCGCCGGCCTGCTGCTCCGGAACACCCTCCGCTCCATGGCCGTGGCACTGGTGGTCCAGGGAATCTCGGTGTACGGGTTCGGCAAGGTACGGCCCCACCTGTGGCCGGTCGTGACGGCCACCTACTCGTCCCGCATCGACGACTTCCACCCGGGCCGGTGGGTGGTCGACTCCGGCTACCTCACCAGCACCGGCGAGCGCCTGCCCTTCAGCACCTGCGCCGACAGCAGCGAGGTCGGCGACACGTGCCTGAACGCACTCGGCATCACCGGCCGCTACGTGGACTACCACCCGGAGTCCCACCACTGGCCGCTCCAGCTCGTCGAGACCGGCATCCTGCTCGCGGTCGCGGCCCTGGCCGTCTACGCCTCCTACCGGCTGCTGCGCCGCCTGCACGCCTGACCCGGCCCCGCAACCCCCGCACCACCACGGCCGCGCCGTCCGGACTCCACGAGGGGGGAGCCCGGAC
>NZ_JBHWZJ010000129.1:0-18082 GCF_042728415.1 Streptomyces sp. NPDC060198
GAACATCGGTACCCTCTTCGCCTTCGTGGTGGTCGACGTGGTGACGACGACCCGTCAGCCTCCGGTAGCCGGGGACTTCTTGGCCGACTCCGGGATGGTGGCGTCCGTGCGGATCGCCTTCCACAGGTCGTCGGACTGCGGGTGCGCGGCCACCACCCGGTTCGGGTCCGCCTTGTCGTACGCGACCGGCAGCATGATCGTCTCCATGGTCGACGGGTCGACGCCGTTCATCGAACGGGCGAACTTCGCGAGGGAGGTCAGCGAGGCGAGGCTGGAGTCGGTGGTGAGCGACTCGGTGGCGGCGCTGGCGATCTTGTACGACTTGGTGGGGCTGCCCAGCAGGTCCTGCTTCTTGACCTCCTTCAGCAGCGCGAACATGAACTGCTGCTGGAGGCCGATCCGTCCGAGGTCGCTGCCGTCCCCGATGCCGTGGCGGGTCCGGACGAAGGCGAGGGACTCGGTGCCGTCGAGCTTGTGGGTACCGGCGGAGAGGTCCAGGCCGGACGAACTGTCCTTGATGGGCTCGTCGACCTCGACGGTGACGCCGCCTATGGCGTCGACGAGGCCCTTGAAGCCGGCGAAGTTGATCTCCAGGTAGTGGTCGATCCGCACACCGGACATCTTCTCGACGGTCTTCACGACGCAGGCCGGACCCACCTGCGAGTAGACCGAGTTGAACATGACGCGATCGGCGGAGGCCATCGTGGAGCCGTCGCCCTTGACGCACTCGGGCCTGGTCACCAGGGTGTCGCGGGGTATGGAGACCGCGACGGCCTCGGTGCGGCCCTCGGGTATGTGCACCACCATCGCCGTGTCGGACCGCGCGCCGCTCACGCTGCCGCCGCCACCGAGCTCCTTGTTCTCCGCCCCGGCCCGCGAGTCCGAGCCGAGGACGAGGATGTTCTGCCCGGACGTCGGCAGCTTCTCCGGCCGCTCCTTCTCGTCCAGCTTGGAGCCGATGTCGACGGACGTGATGTTGTTGTCGAGGTCCCGGTACATCCAGTAGGCCGTGCCGCCCGCCGCGATCAGCAGGACGAGGACGATGCCGAGCGTGATCTTGAGGCCCCTGCGGCGCTTGCGCGGGGCCTTCTTCTTGCGGGACCCGGCCCGCGGGGCGGGTCCCTGGTCCTGGGGAACGGAGTCGTGGCTCATCCTGCTCGAGTTCCTTGATCTCGTGGCCGCCGAGGACCGGGGTGGGAGCGAGGACTCGGGTGGGGCCGGTCCGCGTAGGTGCACCGTGAGGAGGGGGCGTGCACCGGACAGAGAGCGTGCACTATAGACATATTTTCGAATGTGGGGAAAGTCTTCGCATGATCTTCGAATCTGGTTGCGGATCGTTACGCGACCCTCCCCGGAGGTCGTCCCGCAAGAGGGACGTACCTGGCCGGAGGGTGCCTTTCGGCCAAACGGCCGGGAAACTATGATGATCGGGTTCGGTCCTCTCCTCGACGGAGAGCCGCGAGAGCCCCTGCGGACGCGGCCGGGGAAGCACGGGGAAGGACGACTCCACGCCATGCCGGTCAGATCCGGGCGCGACGCCCAGCGAAAGGCCTCCGCCCGCCAAGTCCGTTCCGAGCCTGCGGAACGTACCCGCACCGCACGCGACACGGCTGACGGCCAGTGGCTCGTACGGGGCGAGGACGGCAGGCTCTCCGCCTACGCCCTCGGGGACGGAGAATTGCTCCGCTGGACCGAGGTCCGCCCGGGCGGACCGGACTGGACAGGGCCGGAGGCATTCCCCGCCCCGGGCGTCGCCCGACTGGCGGTGCATCAGGGACCCACCGGATTCGTGCACTTCGTCGCCCGCCGCTCGACCCGCCGCGCGGAGGGCGAAACCGTCGACCTGGTCCACGCCACACAGTTCCAGTCCGGTCGGCCGGTCACGGCGTGGCACTCCCTGGGCAACCCGCACCGCGACCGGGAGCAGGGCGTCCGCGTCGGCGTGCCCGCCGTGGTCACCGGCGCGGACGGACTGCTCCACGTCCTCGTCCGCGACGCCGACGGAGGACTCCTGCTGCGCCGGGAACAGAACGGCGGCAAGTGGACCGGGTGGACGGCGCTGGGCAAGGGGCTCGGTGACGGCGCCGTACTCGCGGCGACCGCGGCCGGCCGGATCGAGGCCCTGGCCCCCGTGGCGCCCGGAAGCCCGGGAACCTCCGGATCGGTCAGACGCTGGACTCAGAAGCAGCCGGGCGGAGACTTCACCGAGGACCACGACATCCCGTTCGGCCATGTGCCCGGCACCGTCGTCGCCCTGGAGACCTCGCCCGACGTCCTCACCTACTACTGGGACGACGCGGGCGCCCAAGGCCTCTTCGCCCACCGCCCCGGCGCCTGGGCCATTCCCCTCGGCAGCTCGCCCGTCACCGGTCGGCCCGCTGTTCTGCGGGCCCTCCTCGACGGTTACGACTGCACGGTGCTCGCCCACCGGGACGACGAAGGCGGGATCATGCTCACCGCGTGCGGGACGGAGAACGAGGGAGCCGGCGTGTGGTGGTCGCCGACGGGCGAGCGCTCCGCCGGAGCACCCGCCCTCGCCCACGACGCGGACGGGCGCGTGGTGCTCGCCCTGATCGACCGAGACGGCGCCCTCCGCGTCGCGAGGCAACGCCCCGAACCGGGCCTGGCGATGGAGCCGGCCACCCTCGTGCGGCCCACCGGCTGAGACCGGTTCGCCCGCGACCGGCACGGCCGGGACCGGCGGTGTGCCCGGGACCGGCGCGGGGGCGAGGCCGCGCCGGGAGACCGGGCCGCCCCGCCCCGGAGCCGTGGAACACAGGGAGAACACCACGTCAGGACGCGAGCTTCAGGCCGATCGACAGGTAATTGCTGTCGGTGTAGTACGGATGGAAGGCGACCGCGCGACCCCCGGACGTGGTGACGGTCCGCTTCGGGTAGACGTTGACGGGCTTGCGCTTGATGATCTCGTCACCGAACCGTCCCAGTCGCAGCCGGTGGGACTCGCCCGAGACCGTCAGGTTCCCCGGAATGCTCAGCGACAGGTCCCAGATGGAGTCGTGGTCGATCATCCGGTCGCCGTACTGCTGGAGATCGACGGTGAAGCTCGCCGACCCCTCCGAGAACGCGCAGGGGATCAGCACCTGCGCGTCCGCGTTCTTGCGGCTCTGCGCGATCACCTGCGCTCCCTGGCCCGCCAGGTCCACCTGCGGTCCGCCCGGCAGCGCGGCGACCCCCAGCGCGAAGACCCGCACCGTGAGGTGGGGACCCGCCGTCTCGACGGACAGCACCTCCGCGTGGGCGGCGAACTCGCGCGAGACGATCTGGAGGCACTCGTCCTCGGAGCGCGTCACCGTACGGAACCGCACCGGGCCGGTGTGGGACCCAGACGAGATCAGCGAGTTCGTGGACTGCTGGAGCTCACGGACCTTCACCCGGCGCATCACACCGTCGTCCTCGCGGCGCAGCAGCACGTTCCAGGTGCCGGGGGCCAGCCGGAGCCGGGCCGGGACGACGGCGTAGAGACGCCCGTCCACCGCGCGTTCCGCCTGCGCTGCCAGCAGCGCCTGGCGGCCGTCCGCCGCGTTGACGCAGAGCACCGTGAAGTGGCCCCCGGGGGCGGTCGCCGGATCGACGGCGAACTCCAGGTCGCCCGCCGCGGTGGACCGGCAGAGCGCCTCCGGACGGAAGTCCCGGGCCGTCAGCAGACCGGCCAGGAAGTTCTCGTACGTCTTCGCCTGCTCCTCGTTGCTGTAACGGGTGGACGCCTCCAGCGCGTTCGCGGAGAGCTGTGCGCGCAGCTCGGCGTCGCTCATCAGCAGGTCCAGGTTCTTGGCGAAGGCGTCCGCGTCGCCGACCGGGGACAGTCTCCCGTCCACCCCGTCGGTGATGATCTCGCAGGGGCCGTGCGGACCCGCCGTGCTGAGCACGGGCACTCCGCAGGTCATCGCCTCGACGATGGTGAGGCCGAACGTCTCGTCGGTGGAGGTCGAGGTGTGCAGCGCGGCTTTCGCCAGTTCCTCCCGCAGGTGCTTGGTGTGCCCCATGAGGAGGATGCGGTCGTTCGCGCCGAGGTCGTCGATCTGCTTGCGCAGCGCCGCCTTCTCCGCGCCGCTGCCGAAGATGCGCAGGGTCCAGTCGGGGTGCCTCCGGCCGAGCTGGGCGAACGCGGTGATCAGCAGGTCGAACCGCTTCCAGTCCACCATCCGGCCGGAGGAGGTCACGATGCGCGAACCGCGCACGTCCGACCGGAGGGTGGTGCCGGGGACGGCGTTGGGGATGGCGTGGAAGACGGTTCCCACCGCCCCGTACGCGTCCTGGTGCGTCCGGGCGTCCCGGGAGGTCACCGTGACGAACGCGTCCAGCTTCGGGATGGCGGCGTCCAGCGCCTTCCGCGAGCCGGGGGACTGGTGGTGGTAGTGCGTGTGCGCCTGTCCCAGCGTGATGTACGCCCCCGTCCCGAAGACCGCAAGCAGCGTGACGGTGTTCGGGGCGGTCGCGATGACCACGTCCGCGTCGCAGCCGGCGAGGTAGGCGGCGGCGCGCTCGTCCACCAGGCGGCTGTAACGGTTGCGGTCGTCCGGCTTGAACCCGGCGCAGTGGTCGGACGGGACCGAGTGCAGCGGTTCGTCGAGGTCGGCGGAGCCGTTGCGGGTGTCCATCAGGCTGCGCAGGGACACCCCCGGCGCGTAGCGCAGCGGAGGCGCGTCGTGGTACTGGAACAGGCTCACCAGCTCGACGTCGTGCTGCCGGGCGGCAAGGGAATTGGCCAGCGTCTGGGTGGCGACGGACGTGCCGGCCTGCCCGTACGCGCTGAACATCAGGAACGCGATCTTCATGAGGTCCTCCTGGGGGTGGCCGGTCCGGCCGGGCTCCCGATTGCGTCCCGATGACCCCACCGGGACTGCTGTGGGCTGGTTCTGGCTCAGTGCGTCGCGCTCAGAGCGCCGTACGGTCCTCGGACGCGTCGAGGATCTGCGAGAGCGCCGCGTCGAACGCCGAGCCCTGCGGGGCGGGGGAAGCGGTCCGTACGTCGATCACCCGGCCGGACATGCCCGAGAGCAGCACGTCCAGCGCGCTGCGCGCCGCCGCGCGCGGGGACGGCGACGCGTCCTCGTGCAGTCCCGCACCGCTGCGCAGGCCGCTTCCGCTCGAAACCCTTTCGGGATTCAGGCAGTTGACCCGGACGCCGTCCTCGGCCCACTCCTCGGACAGTGCCTGGGTGAGGTTGACCATGGCCGCATTTGCGGAGGAGTGCAGGCTGTAGCCGGCCCGGCCGCGCGTGTAGCTGGTTCCGGTGAGGAGGAGCAACTGCCCCTTCGTCCGGGCCAGGTGGGGGTGTGCGGCGCGGGCGGTGGCGACCGGCGTGAGGTAGTGGGTGCGCAGCGCCTCCTGGATCGCCGCGGTGCCGGTCTCCGCGAGCCGGCCGACCGGGAGGCGGCTCGCGGTGTTCACCACGAAGTCGATCCGGCCGGTGTCGGCGCGCGCGGCGGCGAGTTCCCTCGCCGCGTCCTCTCCGTCGGCGGGTCGGCCCACGGCGTGCACGTGTGCCCCGTAACCCCCGGCCAGCCGCGCCAGGTCGGCGCCGAGGCCCTCGGTACCGCCGAACACGACGAGGGTCCGTCCGGCCAGGGCGCCCCGGTAGAAGGAGTCCGAACCGCTCTCCGGGGCGGTGGTGGACGCCAGCTGGAAGAGTTTGTCGGCGATGAACACGTCGACGGGCTGGGTGATCTTCATGTTGTGCTCGTCGCCCATGACCACGTGCACGGGCACGTCGGGCAGATACCGGACGACGACCGAGCAGTCGTCCGTGGCACGGAAGAGCGGGTCGGCCGCGGCGAGCCGGTAGGCGGCGCGGATGGTGGACAGCCGGAAACCCTGCGGGGTCTGGCCGCGCCGCAGCCGGCCGCGTTCCGGCACCTCGGTGATGAACTCGCCGTCCCCGCCGTGCGTGCGCGTGACGATCACGGTGTCGGAAGACGGGATCGCCACGTCCACGGCGCTGTGGAGCTCCAGTGCGGCCACGCAGTCCCTCACCACGCGGGGCGAGAGCAGCGGACGCACGGCGTCGTGGATCAGCACGTCGCAGTCCTCGTCGCCGAGGCCGGCGGCGATCGCCTCGATCGCGAGGTCCGTCGTCCCGTTGCGGGTGCTGCCCCCGGCCAGCACCCGGGAGACCTTGGTCAGTCCCGCACCCTCGACGATCCTCTCGGCCTCCGCGCGATGGTCCGGGGGCATCAGCACGACGACCTCGTCGATCTCGTCGACGTTCTCGAACACGTGCAGGGTGTGTTCGAGTACCGATCTTCCCGCGATCTTGAGCAACTGCTTGGGAACGGTGAGACCGACGCGCTGTCCGGTGCCGCCGGCGAGGATGACGGCGACGGTACGACGACGGGTGGCGCTGGTGCTCAAGGTTCTGTGCTCCCTGTAGGAGATGGGTTGCCGCGTGCCGCCGCGGTCACGGCGGGCCGGGCCGTTCGCGTCAGGCGATCCGGTGCGGCTGCCGGTCGGGTTCGGGCGCGTCCGGAGGCGTGATCGCCTCCGGAGGTGGCGGGTACTCGATGGGGAAGTCGCGCAGACCCCGCAGATAGAGGTCGGTCGCCGCACGGGCGAACCGGTACGAGGACGGCGGGTTGTCCGGACCGAGCAGGTAGTCCTTGAGCTGCTCGCGGTAGGGCGCCATGACGTCCTGGTCCCGGGAGAACACGGCGGTGAGCGCGGTCTCCAGCCCGTTGCACTCCGCGTCGATCAGGTACGAGGCGTAGGCCGTGCGCTGTTCGTTGCGGAACTCGTCGTCCGGCAGGCCGTCCAGGTTGAAGATCGCGTACGGCTTGCGGGTGGCCACGAAGTCGGAGACCACGCTCGACATGTCGCCGATCAGCATGTCCGAGTGGTTGAAGCAGTCGTACAGCGTCGGCACCCGGCCGGTGACCACCTGGTGGGCGTCGACCGGCAGTGAGTCCCAGTGCAGTGCGCCGGCCTGGTCGCGGAGCTTGCGGATCCGGATGGTCCGGTCTTCCTCGGTGAGGTCCGGGTACCTCGAACGGACACCACGTTCCTGGAGGGCGGCGAGCTTCTTGTCGATCCGGGCCAGCTGCCGTGCGGCGGACTTCGAGTCGAGAACCTTGCGGCCGAAGCGGGCGGCGTTGTCCTCCTGCAGAAGCGAGATGATGCGCCGGTGGGCGGCCGCGGCGGCGGGGGAGCGGGTACCCGTCAACGGGTGGGGCTTGTAGATGATCCGCAGCTTGCGCTCGTCGGCGAGGAGCGTCCGGATGAGGCGCTCGCCCGACGGGATGACGGAGGTGTAGCAGGCGTCGTCGGTCCAGCCCTCCCACGTGGGGGCGTAGATCACGGTGGGCACGTCCTGGCTGACCGATCCGCTCCAGCGCTCCAGGGGCATCAGCTGGGGGCGGCCGACTTCGACGATCTGATGGGCCGTGACGGCGTGCTTGATGCGCTCGTAGCGGTCGCGCCCGGCTCGCCCGGCCACCCAGATCTCGTCGAAGACCTTGCTGACACGGTTGCTGCTGGCGAGCTTGTCGCTGTCGCCGTGGCCGATGAAGACGTGCTTCACCTCGTGGCGCTGGAGCATGTGGACGTTCTTGCCGGCGTTCCCGGGATAGAGCGTGACCCGGAGTTCGGGCATCTCCACCCGTGCCAGGTACTCGGCCTTGGGGACGCAGACGACGGGTACGGACGTGGCGTCGAGGAAACGCAGGGTGGCCCGTTCCCGGAGCACGATGATGGGCCGCAGCTCCAGTGACTCCAGCGCCTCCAGCCACATGTTCACCTGGTACATGAAGTCCCGGGAGACGGCGGCGAAGGTGAAGTACAGGGCGACCTGGGGCCGGTACTGCGCGAGCTGCCAGTTCAGTTCGCCGATGGCGTCGTCCGGGGTCGGCAGGACGAGCGCGTTGCGGGCGCCGGGCACCAGGATCAGGACGGCCACCGCCGCGAACCACACCGTGGCGATGGCTCCGAAGGTCACGAACTCCCAGCGGCCGGTGCCGACCGTGGCGAGAGCCCCGCCGACGAGCGGTATGTCCAGGTGCAGGGTTTTACGGACGTACTTGTCCATCAGGAACGGGTGCGGCAGCCGCCGGATCCCCAGCGCGTCCATGTCGAGTCCGCGGGTGGTGAAGGGGAGCGCGGCGCGTTCGGACTTCACCCGCTTGAGCAGAGCGCCGTAGACGAGCTGCAGGAAGAAGAGGAGAAGCAGCCCGACCGAGGTCATCTGGATGACGAACGAGTCGAGGTCGCCGATCGAACCGCACAGGGCCAGCAGCAGGAACTGCCGGATCAGGAAGCGGATGGTGAGACCGAAGCGGGAGTCCCGGAGGCGGTCGAGTGTCGACGAGTCGGAGGAGTGCAGTGCCAGGTCGGCCGCGTAACTGGCGGCCGCCGCACCGGCGAAGACCGGGAGCGAGGCCATGACGACCGCCACCAGCATGGCGAGGAAGCTGAGGACCAGGACCGCCGTGATGAGGAAGCCCAGTGCGGCCTGACGTTGTGCCTTGCCCATCTGTGGCAGGGCCCTCCTTCATGATCTGTGCGTGGCGCGGGGCGCGTGACGCGCGGCTACGTCGCCGATGCGGTCAGGAGGTCGCACGTGTCACCGCGATCGGGCCGTAATGAGAACGGCACGCGAACAACAAGTGAGGAGATTGCGAAGCATCCGATCGAACTTTAAACACTCATGAAGCTTTTAGTGAACGTTCAACAGCAAAAAAGGATCAGATGGTAGTAGTTAGATGCCGAACAGTTACCAACCGGCGTCCGGCCGGTGAGGGGTCGTGTGCGGTCCGTCACGAACGGGTCGTGCGGGCGGACGGCGCGGCGGGACGCGCCCCGGCCCACGCGGGACACGAGAAGACCGCGATGTCGCGGCGGCCCGGCGTCTTGACCGAGAAGGCGACGCAGAGCTCAGGACGGGCACCGGGACGCACGGCGATACCCTCCGGCTCGCGGAACTCCAGGTCCGGGGCCACCGTCACCTTCCGGCGCCCCACGGTCCGGCCCGTCCGCACGTCGAGCGCGGACACGTAGGTGTCACCGCCACCGGACGGCGGATTGGCGCCCCGCTCGTCGGTGTAGTGCTTTCCGGTCAGCTGGTAGACGAGCCGCCCCCGCAGCGCGCACCCCTGGAAGGTCTCTCCGCTCCGCAGGGCGGTGTCTTCCAGAGTCCACAGGGGCTCGTGGCGCCCGGCGGCGAAGTCGTCCATGGCATGGACCGAGTACCGGTGCGTCCGTCCCGTCCAGTGACTCACCAGGACGCGACGGTGCGCGAGGTCGAGGGTGGGATGCACTTTGCGGGCGCCGGGGTACGGGCGGTGGTGGCGTACCTCGTCCGAGGAACTGTCCACCACGGCGCCGTCCCGGAAGCGGACGCGGGCCACGGCCCGGCCGTATCCCGTTTCCGGATCGGCGTCCGACTCCACCCAGAGGAAGACGTCCCCGCCCACGGGCTCGACGCCGAACGACATCCCGTGCCCGAACCCCCGCAGATGCATGCTCGCCGTCAGCTCGCCGGAGGCGGAGAGCCGGGAGACGCACAGGTCCCCGGCCAGTCGCCGTTCCCGGCCGCCGGGAGCGCGGTCCTCGTCCCCGAGCCGTACCGAGGCGGGTACGACCTGGAGGACGTACAGAGCCCCGCCGCCGTCCGGATAGGAGAGGGACTGCGGGCCCGACACGTGTCGCAGCGGGCTGAGCGGCAGGTCCTCGGCCGCCCCCGACACGTCGAACTCGCCGACCGCCCCGGCAGGAGGAGGTCCGGCGGTGCCCGCACCTGAGGAGCGGCCGAGCAGCGCGCCGCCGGCTGCGGCCAGCAAGGTCCCGCCGCCCGCCACCAGCAGGGCCCGGCGCCCGGGACGAGGCAGTGGGTCCGTCATGTTCGTGCGGCCGCCGTCCGATCCGAGGGGAAAGGAACATCCTGCCACCTCGCCCCGGCACCCGGCCCACCCGCACGCGGACGGGCCGTACGGAAGACTTCCCCGTACGGCCCGTCCACGACGGAAACCGGGTGTTACGCCGGCACGCTCGCCACGCCCGGTGCCAGGAACGGCTTGCCGTTCACCCGCTCGGAGACGCCCGCCCGGTCCAGGTACGGCGTGATGCCGCCCAGGTGGAACGGCCAGCCCGCGCCGGTGATCAGACAGAGGTCGATGTCCTGCGCCTCGGCGACGACGCCCTCGTCGACCATCAGGCCGATCTCCTCGGCCACCGCGTCCAGGACACGGTCACGGGTCTGCTCCTCCGTCAGGACGGTGTCGCCCTGCTCCAGGAGAGCGGCGACCTCGGGGTCCAGCTCCGGCTTGCCGGAGTCGTAGACGTAGAAGCCGCGCTTTCCGGCCTTCACGACCGCCGCGAGGTTCGCGGAGACGGTGAAGCGCTCCGGGAACGCGCGGTGCAGGGTCTCGGAGACGTGCAGACCGATCGCCGGGCCCACCAGCTCCAGGAGGACCAGGGGCGACATCGGCAGGCCGAGCGGCTCGACGGCGCGCTCGGCGACGGCCACCGGGGTGCCCTCGTCGATGACGTTCTGGATCTCGCCCATGAAGCGGGTGAGGATGCGGTTGACGACGAACGCCGGGGCGTCCTTCACCAGCACCGCGGTCTTCTTCAGCTTCCGGGCCACGCCGAACGCCGTCGCCAGCGCCGCGTCGTCGGTCCGCTCGCCGCGCACGATCTCCAGCAGCGGGAGGATCGCGACCGGGTTGAAGAAGTGGAAGCCGACGACCCGCTCCGGGTTCTTCAGCTTCGACGCCATCTCGGTGACCGAGAGCGAGGAGGTGTTGGTGGCGAGGATCGCGTGCGCCGGGGCGACCGCCTCGACCTCCGCGAACACCTGCTGCTTGACGCCGATCTCCTCGAAGACGGCCTCGATGATGAAGTCGGCGTCGGAGAAGCCCTCCGCCTTGTCCAGCACGCCGGTCACCAGGGCCTTGAGGCGGTTGGCCTTGTCCTGGTTGATGCGGCCCTTGCCGAGCAGCTTGTCGATCTCGGCGTGGACGTAGCCCACACCCTTGTCGACGCGCGCCTGGTCGATGTCCGTGAGGACGACCGGTACCTCCAGGCGGCGCAGGAAGAGCAGCGCGAGCTGGCTGGCCATCAGACCGGCGCCGACGACACCGACCTTGGTGACCGGACGGGCCAGGCTCTTGTCCGGAGCGCCGGCCGGGCGCTTGGCACGCTTCTGCACCAGGTTGAAGGCGTACAGGCCGGAGCGCAGCTCACCGCTCATGATCAGGTCGGCGAGCGCCTGGTCCTCGGCGTCGAAGCCGGCACCCAGATCGCCGTCCTTGGCGGCGGCGATGATCTCCAGCGCGCGGTAGGCGGCCGGGGCCGCGCCGTGCACCTTGGAGTCCGCGATGGCCCGGCCGCGCGCGACGGCCTGGTCCCAGGCGTCGCCGCGGTCGATCTCGGCGCGCTCGACCACCGTCCCGCCGGTCAGGACGCCGGCGGTCCAGACGAGTGAACGCTCCAGGAAGTCCGCGCCGTCGAAGAGCGCGTCGGCGATGCCGAGCTCGAAGACCTGCGCGCCCTTGAGCTGGCGGTTCTGGTTCAGCGAGTTCTCGACGATGACCGAGACCGCGCGGTCGGCGCCGATCAGGTTCGGCAGCAGCGCGCAGCCGCCCCACCCGGGCACCAGGCCGAGGAAGACCTCGGGCAGCGAGAAGGCGGGGACCGCCTTGGAGACGGTGCGGTACGAGCAGTGCAGGCCGACCTCGACCCCGCCGCCCATCGCCGCGCCGTTGTAGTACGCGAACGTCGGGACCGCGAGGGAGGAGAGGCGGCGGAAGACGTCGTGGCCGCCCTTGCCGATCCGCACCGCGTCCTCGTGGTTCTTGAGGATTTCGAGGCCCTTGAGGTCCGCGCCCACGGCGAAGATGAACGGCTTGCCGGTGATGCCGACGCCGACGATCGAGCCCTCGGACGCCTCCTTCTCGACCTGGTCGATCGCAGCGTCCAGGTTGGCCAGCGACTGCGGGCCGAAGGTGGTCGGCTTGGTGTGGTCCAGGCCGTTGTCCAGCGTGATGAGGGCGAACCTGCCCGCGCCCGCCGGGAGGTCGAGGTGGCGTACGTGCGCCTGGGTGACGACCTCGCCCGGGAAGAGCTCGGCCGCCCCCTTCAGAAGCTCGGTGGTGGAGCTCACTTGGTGCCTCCGTCGGCGTCGAAGTGCGGGTTCTCCCAGATGACCGTGGCGCCCATGCCGAAGCCCACGCACATCGTGGTGATGCCGTAACGGACCTCCGGCTGCTCCTCGAACTGGCGGGCCAGCTGCGTCATCAGACGGACGCCGGAGGAGGCGAGCGGGTGGCCGTACGCGATGGCGCCGCCGTACTGGTTGACGCGCGGGTCGTCGTCGGCGATGCCGTAGTGGTCGAGCAGGGCGAGCACCTGGACGGCGAACGCCTCGTTGACCTCGAAGAGACCGATGTCGTCGATGGTCAGACCGGCCTTGGCCAGCGCCTTCTCGGTCGCCGGGATGGGGCCGTAGCCCATGACCTCCGGCTCTACGCCCACGTAGGCGTACGACACCAGGCGCATCCGGACCGGCAGGCCGAGCTCGCGGGCGACGTCCTCGGCGGCGAGCAGCGAGGCGGTGGCGCCGTCGTTCAGCCCCGCCGCGTTGCCGGCCGTCACACGGCCGTGCGGGCGGAACGGGGTCTTGAGGCCCGCGAGGGACTCCATCGAGGTGCCCGGGCGCATCGGCTCGTCCGCGGTGACCAGACCCCAGCCGGTCTCACCGGCCTCGGCGTTGGTGCGGCGCACCGAGATCGGCACCAGGTCCTGCTGGATCTTGCCGTCGGCGTACGCCTTGGCGGCCTTCTCCTGCGAGCGCACGGCGTAGGCGTCGGCGCGCTCCTTGGTGATCTGCGGGTAGCGGTCGTGCAGGTTCTCGGCGGTCATGCCCATGAAGAGGGCGGACTCGTCGACCATCTTCTCCGACACGAAGCGCGGGTTCGGGTCCACGCCCTCGCCCATCGGGTGCCGGCCCATGTGCTCGACACCGCCGGCCACGACGACGTCGTAGGCGCCGAAGGCGATGGAGCCGGCCGTCGTGGTGACGGCGGTCAGCGCGCCCGCGCACATGCGGTCGATCGAGTAGCCGGGGACGGACTGCGGCAGACCGGCCAGGATTCCGGCGGTCCGGCCGAGGGTGAGGCCTTGGTCGCCGATCTGGGTGGTCGCGGCGATGGCGACCTCGTCGATCGATGCGGGGTCCAGGTCCGGGTTGCGGCGCAGCAGCTCCCGGATGGCCTTCACGACGAGATCGTCGGCGCGGGTCTCGTGGTAGATGCCCTTCGGGCCCGCTTTGCCGAACGGGGTGCGGACGCCGTCGACGAAGACGACGTCCCGGATGGTACGAGGCACGATGGCTCTCCTCCAGGGTGCGGGATGGCACTGCTGCGGGGCACGCCCGGAAGCGTGCCGCCCGCCCTCATGCTACTCGCGGGTAACCAGACTGCCCACCCCCTGTGGCCGGAGCGTCGAAGGTCACACAGGTGGTCACGGCCGCGGGGCGGCCCGGGACGCGTGTCCGGTGGCCGCCGAACCGCCGGCGCGCTCCTCCAACCTGGCGTGATTTCGATCCTCGCGGCACCCGAAGTGGCGGTGCGGGGGCGGCCCCGGGTACGACGACACCCCCGGGCGCCCGTGAATCCGGTGACCGGGGGTGTCGTTGCGCTCTGTCGCTGTGCGGCCGTGACCGGGCTGCGGTGGTGCGATGCCGTGCGGCGTCAGGAAGCCGCGCCCGCCTTCAGCGCGTCCAGCAGCAGCGGGGCCACCAGCCCGATCTGCCAGCGCCGTGCGCCGTACCCCGCGAGCAGGTCCTCGACCGCGCCCGGGGTGGCGCTCTTCGGCGGCTCCCAGCAGACCCGGCGCACGGTGTCCGGGGTGATGAGGTTCTCCGGAGGCAGGTGCAGCCGCTCGGCGAGGTCGGAGACGGCCCCGCGGGCGGCCGTCAGCCGGTCCGCGGCGGCGGGGTCCTTGTCCGCCCAGGCGCGCGGCGGCGGCGGGCCCGTGAGCTGCTGGCCCGGCTGTGGCAGCTCGGACTCCGGCAGCGCCTTGGCGCGGTCCACGGCGGCCTGCCACTGCTCCAGCTGGCGCCGGTTCACCCGGTGTCCGAATCCGGGGAGGGCCGACAGGGCCTGGACGTTGGCGGGCACCGCGAGCGCGGCCTCCACGATCGCCCCGTCGCCGAGCACCTTGCCGGGTGAGACGTCGCGCCGCTGGGCGATCCGGTCGCGGGTCTCCCACAGTTCGCGTACGACGGCCAGCTGGCGACGCCTGCGCACCTTGTGCATGCCGGAGGTGCGGCGCCACGGGTCCTTGCGCGGCGGAGCGGGCGGGGCCGACGCGATGGCGTCGAACTCCTGATGGGCCCACTCCAGCTTCCCCTGGCGGTCCAGCTCCTTCTCCAGCGAGTCCCGCAGGTCGATCAGGAGCTCGACGTCGAGCGCGGCGTAGCGCAGCCACGGGTCGGGGAGCGGCCGGGTGGACCAGTCGACGGCCGAGTGGCCCTTCTCCAGCGCGAACCCGAGCACGTTCTCGACCATCGCGCCGAGGCCGACCCGGGGGAACCCGGCCAGCCGTCCGGCGAGCTCGGTGTCGAAGAGGGAGGTGGGGAGCATGCCTATTTCGCGCAGGCAGGGGAGATCCTGCGTGGCGGCGTGCAGGATCCACTCGGTGCCGGTGAGTGCTTCGCCGAGACCGGACAGGTCGGGGCAGCCGACGGGGTCGACCAACGCGCTGCCCGCGCCTTCGCGGCGCAGCTGCACGAGGTAGGCCCGCTGGCCGTACCGGTAGCCGGAGGCACGTTCGGCGTCGACGGCCACCGGGCCGCTGCCCGCGGCGAAGGCGGCGATCACCCGGGCGAGGGCGTCGTCGTCCGCCACCACCGGCGGAATGCCCTCGCGCGGTTCCAGCAAGGGGATCGGCGCCGGGGCGACGTCGTCCGGGGGAGCGCCCCCGGTGGTTCGCAGTGTCGTGTCTGCTGCGGTCTCTTGGGCGTCGGTCACCCGTCAAGGGTATCCGTGTATGCGCGACACCCGACGACGGAACGTTCCGTCGTCGGGTGTCGGGCGCGTAAAACCGGCCGGATCCCGCAATTCCCGCAGGTGCCGGAGGGGGTGGTCAGTGGATGATGCCGGTCCGCAGGGCGACGGCGACCATTCCGGCGCGGTCTCCGGTGCCGAGCTTGCGGGCGATGCGGGCGAGGTGGGACTTGACCGTGAGGGCGGAGAGACCCATCGAGACGCCGATGGCCTTGTTGGACTGGCCTTCGGCGACCAGGCGGAGCACCTCCACCTCGCGGCCGGACAGTTCGCGGTAGCCGCCCGGGTGGCTCGGGGAGCCGGGGGGCCGGCGGTGCATACGGGCGGCGTTGGCGCCGATGGGGGCGACGCCGGGTCGGTTGGGGTGGCCGATGTTGGTACGGGTGCCGGTGACGACGTAGCCCTTGACGCCGCCCGCGAGGGCGTTGCGCACGGCACCGATGTCGTCGGCGGCGGAGAGGGCGAGACCGTTCGGCCAGCCTGCGGCTCGGGTCTCGGACAGCAGGGTCAGCCCGGAACCGTCGGGCAGGTGGACGTCGGCAACGCAGATGTCGCGCGGGTTGCCGACGCGGGGGCGGGCCTCCGCGATGGACGACGCCTCGATGACGTCACGAACTCCGAGGGCCCACAGATGGCGGGTCACGGTGGAACGGACGCGCGGGTCGGCCACGACGACCATGGCCGTCGGCTTGTTCGGGCGGTAGGCGACCAGGCTTGCGGGCTGCTCTAGGAGAACGGACACCAGGCCTCCTGGGGGAGTGGCGGGACGGGCCGGCTCGGGGATGAAGCCGGGGCGAACCATGCTTGAAGGGTCATTGACCTCTTCGGCAGCAGACCCGTCCTCCTTTAGAGGAAGATCACGATTTGGTGAGTAACAATTCGGGCAAATCGGACGCACGATCGATTGTATGACAGTGGGACCGGCGATCGGCCGGGCCTGTTCGTGAAAGCGTCGGGGCGGTGGGATTCCGGGCTCCCGGGGCCGCAGGGACCCCGGTTCGCGGCGCGGAGGTGCGGTGCGCCGGAGGCCCGAAGGCCCGGAAGTTCGGGGCGTCGGGGCGTCGGAGGTTCGGGGCTCCGGGCGCGGTCTGCCGGACCGCCGCGCCGCCTACGAGGCCTGAGGCCCCCGCCGCTGCGGCAGGGTGACCACCGTCGCGTCGGTCGGACCGGACGGCGGCAGACCGGCGATCTGGCAGAGCAGGTCGCCCCAGGCCGTCAGGTGACCGGCCGTGTCGGGGACACCGCCGGGGCCCTCGCCGGGCGTCCAGGACGCGCGGATCTCGATCTGGGTCGCGGGCCGGCGGCTGCCGAGCTCGCCGAAGTAGTGCGACCCCGCCCGGGTGACCGTGCCGCCCGCCGACCCGTAGGAGAGGCCGCGCGCCTCCAGGGCGCCCGTCAGCCAGGACCAGCACACTTCGGGCAGCAGCGGGTCGGCGGCCATCTCCGGCTCCAGTTCCGCCCGTACGAGCGTCACCAGGCGAAACGTTCCCTGCCAGGCCTCATGACCGGCCGGGTCGTGCAGCAGGACCAGGCGGCCGTCCGCGAGATCCTCGTCGCCGTCCACCACCGCCGCCTCCAGGGCATAGGCGTGCGGGGCCAGTCGCTGCGGTGGCTTGGTCACCTCGATCTCCAGCTCGGGCCGGAGCCGCACCGAGCGCAGCGCCTCGACCGCCGACCGGAACCCGGGCGGAGTGGGTTTGCTCTCCGCACCGTCCTTCTGGGAGGTCGGGTCGGAATGATCGGAGAACTGTTCCTGCGCCGGAGCCATGCCGGGAAGAGTAGGCGGAACGCGGGCCGCGCGCAGGGAGAGACACCCTGGTGGGACCGTGCTCCTTGGGGCTTCGTGCGAAGATTCTGTGCGTGAGTGCCAACGAACGCCCCTCGGGCCAGCTGACGACGACCTCCGCCACCCACGACTCGGTGTTCCTGAAGGCGTGCCGGCGCGAACCGGTGCCGCACACCCCGGTCTGGTTCATGCGGCAGGCCGGGCGGTCCCTGCCGGAGTACCTGAAGGTCCGTGAGGGCATCGCGATGCTCGACTCCTGCGCGATGCCGGAGCTGGTCACCGAGATCACGCTGCAGCCGGTGCGCCGCCACAAGGTCGACGCCGCCGTCTACTACAGCGACATCGTCGTACCGCTCAAGGCCATCGGCATCGACCTGGACATCAAGCCCGGCGTCGGCCCCGTGATCGCCGACCCGATCCGCACCCGCGCCGACCTGGCCCGGCTGCGCGATCTCACGCCCGAGGACGTCCCGTACGTCACCGAGGCCGTCCGGATGCTCGTCGCCGAACTCGGCGAGACCCCGCTCATCGGCTTCGCGGGTGCCCCGTTCACGCTCGCCAGCTACCTCGTGGAGGGCGGTCCGTCCCGCAACCACGAGCACACCAAGGCCATGATGTACGGCGACCCGGAGCTCTGGGCCGACCTCGTGGACCGGCTCGCGGAGATCACCGGCGCCTTCCTCAAGGTCCAGATCGAGGCGGGCGCCTCGGCCGTCCAGCTCTTCGACTCCTGGGTCGGCGCGCTGTCCCCCGCCGACTACCGCCGCTCGGTGATGCCCGCCTCCGCCAAGGTCTTCGACGCGGTCGCCTCCTACGGTGTCCCGCGCATCCACTTCGGCGTGGGCACCGGCGAGCTGCTCGGCCTCATGGGCGAGGCCGGAGCGGACGTCGTGGGCGTCGACTGGCGCGTCTCCCTGGACGAGGCCGCCCGCCGCGTCGGCCCCGGCAAGGCGCTCCAGGGCAACCTCGACCCGGCCGTCCTCTTCGCCCCGACCGCCACGGTCGAGGAGAAGACCCGCGAGGTGCTCGACGCCGCCGCCGGCCTGGAGGGACACATCTTCAACCTCGGGCACGGCGTCATGCCGTCGATGACCCCGGACTCCCTCACCCGGCTCGTGGAGTACGTCCACACACAGACCGCGCGCTGAACGGGGGCGGGCCGCCGGAAACCCCTCGGGTGCCCCGCGGCCCCCCGCCGCCGCGCAGGCCGGGCCCCCCGCCCCTAACCCCCTGCGCGCCTTGCGGGCGGCCCCCAGGACCCGGTCCCCGACGGGCGGGA